>NZ_JAVRBS010000003.1:439684-495608 GCF_034531155.1 Nostoc sp. ChiVER01
TGACCTTTTGAGGCTCAAAGTCTAAGTTTTAACTCCCTCTCTCTTGCCCAATCCCCAATCCCCAATACCCAATGACAAATGACAAATGCAAGTTTTGTAACATTTGTTAAGCAAGATATTGTCCTGGGAATTCTAACTTTAGTACACAGGAATTCCCGTAAAAATTTATGAGCGCAAAAGCTGATGGAACTTTAAGGATCGCTGGATACCAAATCTCAGAGCAACTGTATTCAGGTTCTCGTACCCAAGTGTATCGGGCAGTACGAGAATATGATCGCCTACCAGTTGTCATCAAGCTCTTAAAACGAGAATACCCAACTTTTAGCGAATTAGTACAGTTTCGCAACCAATATGTGTTGTTTACCGCCGCAGGCATCGCTAAAAACTTAGATATCCCTGGCATTATCAAACCCTACAGCCTGGAAGCCTATCATAATGGCTATGCCCTGGTAATGGAAGACTTTGGTGGTATTTCTTTGCGGCAATTTACTCAAGGAAAAACACTGACCTTAAAGCAATTCTTACCCATTGTTCTGCAACTGCTAGACACGCTACACCAATTACATCAACAACGCGTCATTCACAAAGACATTAAGCCAGCCAACATTTTAATTCACCCAGACACCAAACAAATTAAGCTGATTGACTTCAGTATTGCATCGCTTCTACCACGAGCAACCCAAGAGATCCAAAGTCCTAACGGGTTGGAGGGAACGCTAGCTTATCTGTCGCCAGAGCAAACTGGGCGGATGAACAGGGGCATTGACTACCGCAGCGATTTCTATTCATTAGGTGTAACTTTCTTTGAACTACTAAGTGGACAACTGCCCTTTGAGTCACAGGAACCAATGGAGTTGGTGCATTGCCACATTGCGAAACTTCCACCCTTAGCCTGCGATTTTAACGCCAATTTGCCTTTGATGCTGGGTGAAATTATCCGTAAACTGATGGCAAAGAACGCCGAAGACCGATATCAGAGTGTGTTAGGGCTTAAACATGACCTCGTTACTTGCCTAGAACAGTGGCGAGAAACAGGCAAACATAGCTGGTTTGATTTAGGACAGCGAGATATTAGCGATCGCTTTCTCATTCCCGAAAAACTCTACGGACGCGAATCGGAAGTACAGACGTTACTGGAAGCATTTGGTCATGTTGCCAACGGTGGCTGCCAACTAATGCTGGTGGCAGGTTTCTCTGGCATTGGCAAAACCGCAGTTGTTAATGAAGTGCATAAGCCGATTGTCCGGTGGAATGGTTACTTCATTAAAGGAAAATACGACCAGTTCAACCGAAATATTCCTCTATCTGCTTTTGTGCAAGCCTTTCGTGATTTGATAGGACAGTTGCTTAGTGAAAGCGATATTCAACTAAAGCAATGGCAGAACAAGATTTTAGCGGTAGTTGGCGAGAACGGGCAACTTCTGATCGAGGTGATTCCTGAACTAGAGCAGATTATTGGCAAACAACCGGCGATCGCTGAATTATCGGGTAGTGCAGCACAGAACCGTTTCAATCTGCTGTTTCAAAAGTTTATTCAAGTCTTCACTACACCAGAGCATCCGTTGGTGATGTTTCTCGATGATTTGCAATGGGCAGATTCGGCATCGCTTAATTTGCTGAAGCTGTTGATGTCTCAGAGCAATGGCGGTTATCTATTCATTATTGGCGCATACCGCGATAATGTTGTTAGTCAAATTATTCCTGCGGCACGGCAATATATCTGTTTCTGCTACTAACTATGCTTGTTACAGTATAGTTCTTTGTAATATGCAGAATATAGATTTAGCTGCACAGTTTGGAAAGTTGGCATTGAATGTGGCGGCAAAGTTCGATGATAAAGAAAGTAAACTGGAAGTATTTTTCCTGCTCGGAAGTTATATCCTCCACCGCAAATCTCACCTCAAAGAAATGCTACCCCTCTTGAGTGAGAGTTATACCCTTGGGCTAGAAGTTGGAAACCTGGAATATGCTGGATATGCGGTTCACAATTTCTGTTTAATTTCTTCTTGGTGCGGTCAACCCCTTGCTAACTTAGAAGAAGATACACGCACTTACTACCATGCTTTAGTGCAACTGAAGCAATTGGGAACGGCTAATTACTGTCTGATTTATTGGCAAGTGATTTCAAATTTACTAGGTTTGGCAGAGCATCCCACCATTTTGTCTGGATCGGCTTTCCAAGAGACAGAATTTCTCCCCCGGTTGCAGTCTGCAAAGTTCAACTTCAACACCTTATGTTAGCTCTGGCTGTTTTGACTTATATGAGTTAGAGCCAGAGTCAGTGATGGCAGGAACGTATAGTGTTAATGCCATGCATCATCCTGACGATCAACCAGCTATTGCAGAAGCGATCGCCTACTCTGCCCAAAATTTCACACCATTTGAGCAAGAATGGCGCATTATCCTGCCTTCAGGAACCGTCAAATGGGTTCGAGCTGCTTCTCGCCCAGAGCTACAAGCCGATGGTGCAATTCTATGGGATGGCGTGGTAATTGATATTAGCGATGTCTACGACGAGCTGCGCTTACGCAAAGAGGCCGAAGCATCTCTAGCCAAAGAAAGAGAGTTCTTGAATGCCATCATTCACAATATTACCGATGGGGTTGTTGTTTGTGATGCCAGTGGTAAATTAACTCTATTTAACAAAGCAACTCGTGAGTTTCATGGCTTACCAGTAGAATCATTACCAGCAGAAGAATGGACAGAACACTTCGATCTTTATCAACCGGATGGACAAACACCCCTATCAAAAACGGAAATTCCTCTGTTTCGCGCATTACTTGGGGAAATCGTTGAAAATGCCGAAATGGTGATTGCACCAAAGCATGGTTCTAAAAGAATTTTATTAGCAAGCGGACAAGCAATTGTTGATTCTTCGGGTAATAAAATCGGTGCAGTAGTTGTGATGCGAGATATTGGCGATCGCAAACAATCAGAACTTGCCTTGCAGCAAAAATCACTTGATTTGCAACAAGCATTAAACGACCTACAAAATGCCCAATTACAAATAGTCCAAAGTGAAAAAATGTCAGCACTGGGCAATTTAGTTGCTGGTGTAGCTCACGAAATGAATAATCCTTTGGGTTTCATTGCTGCCAGTCTCAAACAAGCTAAACCCACTATTACTGATATTTTTGAACATCTTAGACTTTATCAAGAAACTTTACCCATTAAAAGCGAAGAAATTCTTGAACATGCCGAAGAAATTGACTTATATTATACCTTAGAAGATTTGCCTAAGATGATTGATTCTATGTCTATGGCGTGTGAAAGATTAAAAAATATTAGCACTAGCCTCCGCACTTTTTCTCGTGCTGATAGAGATTATAAAGTGCCATTTCACATACATCAAGGTATTGATAGCACGATTTTAATTTTGAAACATCGTCTGAAGGCGAACGAACAGCGTCCAGCGATTGAAGTAGTTACAAGCTATGGAAAGCTACCTCAAATTGAATGTTTTCCTGGTCAATTAAATCAGGTATTTATGAATATTTTGGCCAATGCTATTGATGCTTTGGAAGAATCGAATAATGGACGTAGTTTTGAGGATATTCAGGATAATTGCAATCGAATTGTAATTACAACCTCTCTAGAAGAAGATTTGGTAAAAATTATCATTGCTGATAATGGTAAGGGAATGACCGAAGAAGTAAAACAAAAGATTTTTGACCATTTATTTACGACTAAAGCTGTCGGTAAAGGGACAGGATTAGGACTTGCGATCGCTCGTCAAATCGTTGAAGAAACCCACCGTGGAAAATTAAGTTTTAACTCTGTTAAAGGTGAAGGGACAGAATTTATCATTGAAATTCCGTTATAAATTTTTACTGTTGTTTATAAACAACTTCTGAAGATGTACAAAACATGCTGGCCACGCTCAAGGCAAGGAAACTACTTTGCAAGAAGCGCTTTGAAATTTCAGCAGGGGTGAAATTGCTAGGCTCTGCACTTGCCGATCAATACCATCTCCCTGAATAATCACCTGAGAACGTGACTGAATTAATTTTCGTATCTGCGGACAACCCAGAACAGGAGTCAGTTCTGTTAAAGCAAAGACAAATTCTGTGTTTAATTTATCTAACGCTGGTCGCAATGTTTGGTTTAAGTCTGGCACATTAGGAAAAGATTTAATGCCTTGCTTTTGCCAGTTTTGAAAATCAACCGTTTGGATGAGTTTTCCTGCTTCTATTTGTGCTTTAAAAAATGCTGCAACTGTATCGGGTTCTAGACTATGGGTTTTTGCTTGTTGCCTAACCTTTAATAGTAACTCTTGTTCTCGCTTCAGATCCTCAATAGGACGTTTGTGATTCCATTTCCACCTGGCTACATCATGTGCAATTAGCAATCGTTGCTGGATCAATTTTAGTAATTTATTCACAGGTAGTTGTTGATCTGCAATCGTAATAGCTTGAGGATTTGCTGATTGTAGTGACCGAGAGTTATGAGCAGCTAAATACAATTTTAAGTTGGCAGCAACTACTGTACTACTGAAAAAAAGCCCAAAGAAAATTATTATGACAAACAACAGTGGATGCTTTTTGAAAAAACTTAAATTCATATAAAAAACCTTATATATTCTAGTACTTACCAGCAATTTACAGTAAGTCGATAGCAATATAGTATTTTAAATCTCAGATAGAATATCTCATAGTTACTGACAAAAAGCAAGTTCAGCACAAAAAGCTGTTGCCTTACTTAGAAAACCTGGTTTTAATGGTGATTTTTCAGACTGAATAGAAGAGAAGATAAAGGGTGAAATTCGTCATGGGAGGAATGATCGCACTAAAATAGAGCTTACCTAAAAGCATTTACGATCTGGATATGCTGGCATTTATAGGCAGCAGCACGTTCAAGAGCTATCGGATAAGAATTTATTCGCTTGTTCCCAGTAAGAGACTGGGAACAAGGTAAACTTCTAACTCCTAACTTTTTACACCTTCCCCGCCACAACGGAGTTTTTCTTCAAAAGTTCCATTGCTGCTTGATATTGCAGATCCGCTTCCGTGCCAATCTGTTCGCGGTTAATTGGCTCTTGGGAAATCACTTTATCTGGCTTAATACCTAGTTTATTAATGTCCCGGTGTTGAGGAGTTTCATACTTAGCAATTGTGACTGCCAAGCCCGAACCATCTGATAATTCAAATAAAGATTGAATTAAGCCCTTTCCAAAAGTAGTTTCGCCTACCAATTGGGCGCGACCATTATCTTGGAGGGCGCCAGCCAGAATTTCACTAGCACTGGCAGTTCCTTGATTCACCAAAATCACCAGAGGATCGGTCGTCAGAGGTGGCCCAAAGGCTTCAAAACTACCTTGAATACCTTGTCGGTTTACAGTGTAGACGATAGTACCAGAGTCTAACCACAGACGGGCGATTTCAATCCCTGATTGTAATAACCCTCCCGGATTATTTCGTAAATCTAGAATGTAGGCATCAGCGCCTTTTTTTTCTAGACTAGAAATAGCGTGTGCCAATTCCGTTGAGGCGTTGGCATTGAATTGAGTCAGACGAAGGTAGCCAATGGGCGTACCCTCAGGAGAAACACGTAAATCTGAAACCACAGGGTTAAGAGCAATGCGATCGCGTGTCAGTCTAATTTCTGTTTCTGCCTCTCCGTCTCGTTCTATGAGGAGAGTAACAAGGCTGCCACTCGGGCCGCGCATTTTAGTCGCAGCTTCATCTAGGGTAAGATTTTCTGTGGAAATGCCTTCAATTTTGAGAATGCGATCGCGTGGTCTAATTCCCGCTTTATCTGCTGGTGAACCTGCTATTGGAGCCACTACTTCCAACTTCCCAGTCTCAGGATTTAGAGCAATTTGTAATCCTACTCCAGTCAGTTCCCCAGAAGTATTGACCTGTAAGCTGCGGTACTGTTCTGGGTCTAAAAAGCGGGTAAAAGGATCGTCAAGGCTCTTAAGCATCTTCCCAATTGCCTCATAACTGGCATTTGAGTCTTTTAGTGGCTTCTCTAGAACCTTTTGCCGCACAGCCGCCCAGTTTTGATGATTAAAGGTCTCATCTAGATAAGTGCGATTAACAATTCGCCAAACTTCCGAAACCAGCTTTTGTTCCGACGTTAAAGCCATCGCCGGCTGGGTGAGCGTACCCAATGCCACCCAAAACGCCATTAACAATGAAAATCCAACCCGAAAGACTTGTTTGTTCATGAACCCCATTATCAATTCCACCTCAACCCAAATTGCCTAGAAATGCTCACTTGCTCTGTTGTTGATGAAATCTATCTCTCGATTATGTTACTTTTTTTATAGAAGTGGTGCATTCCTCTCATCAAGTTGTTCAGTCAACTGATGCGTTGTATCCACTCATCAAAGGATAAAATCTACTTTGTGTCCACCTTTTTCTGTGCAGGGGCGTAAAGAGATCGCAATATATTCCTTCTTTACAGAGTGTAAAGTTTCTGAAGACTCTTAGCACGCTGAAAGCTGATAAGCAAAGAAAACTCGCCTTTACTAAAATCCCAAAATTGCTAATTGGGAGAGAAGTCTGAACGGTGGCTTATGAGAAGTCCGTAGACAATTCTGCTGCTACCCTAGTCTGTGGCAACCCCTTTCCTTTATCGAACGGGAAAACCTAAAGGCAAACTTACAGGATGCCGAAGCTTGAGTCCATCAGAATTTGGGTCGCCGATTCAGAACTTCGAGATTTATCAACCGCAACCGACTTTTAGGAACTTGAGATTGTATGGCCAACGTTTCCGACTGGTTTGAGGAACGCCTAGAGATTCAGGCACTCGCCGAAGACGTTACTAGTAAGTACGTCCCTCCCCATGTCAACATCTTCTACTGTTTGGGTGGAATTACCCTGGTTTGCTTTCTCATCCAGTTTGCCACTGGATTTGCGATGACGTTCTACTATAGACCAACAGTTACTGAAGCTTTCTCCTCTGTAGAGTACATCATGAATGAAGTCAGCTTCGGTTGGCTAATTCGCTCCATTCATCGCTGGTCTGCCAGCATGATGGTATTGATGATGATTTTGCACACCTTCCGGGTTTATCTGACTGGTGGTTTCAAAAAGCCCCGCGAACTGACCTGGATAAGTGGTGTCATCTTGGCTGTGATTACAGTCTCCTTTGGAGTCACAGGCTATTCCTTACCTTGGGATCAAATTGGCTACTGGGCTGTGAAAATCGTTAGCGGCGTACCAGAAGCAATTCCCGTAGTTGGCGTTCTGATTTCCGACCTGCTGCGCGGCGGTTCAAGTGTTGGTCAAGCAACACTAACTCGTTACTATAGTGCACACACCTTTGTACTGCCTTGGTTGATTGCAGTCTTCATGCTGTTTCACTTCTTGATGATCCGCAAACAAGGCATTTCCGGGCCTTTGTAATCTCAGCTATTAGCCCTCGGCAACATTTATCAGTTCCCAGATGAAGTTGTTTGTTTTAAACTTATGAAACACAAGAAATTAATTGTACATAAGTTTCAAAAAACAAACACCTGTATCTGAAGGCTAAAGCTGTAGACACCCTCCAAGCGGCTAACCGGAAATAGACAAATACTGTTAGCCGCAAGGTTAGGGTTGTTTAGTAGCTGATAGCTTTCACAAATGCTTTAATTTAAGTTAAGCAGGAGAGCAAATTTCAATATGTCAACACAAAAGAAACCTGACCTGAGCGATCCTCAGTTAAGAGCCAAACTAGCTAAAGGCATGGGTCACAACTACTATGGTGAACCCGCTTGGCCTAATGACCTACTTTATGTCTTTCCAATCGTGATCATGGGTTCCTTCGCTGCGATTGTAGCTCTAGCTGTGCTAGACCCCGCTATGAACGGTGAACCAGCAAATCCTTTCGCTACACCATTGGAAATTTTGCCAGAGTGGTACTTGTATCCAGTCTTCCAGATTTTGCGATCGCTTCCTAACAAACTTTTAGGAGTGTTAGCAATGGGTTCCGTACCAGTGGGGCTAATCCTCGTTCCTTTTATTGAGAACGTTAACAAGTTCCAAAACCCCTTCCGTCGTCCAGTTGCAACCACAGTGTTCCTCTTTGGTACCCTTGTCACCTTGTGGCTGGGTATTGGTGCTGCCTTGCCATTGGATAAATCTTTAACCTTGGGACTATTCTAAATTAGTCACCACAAAGTGCTTTGACGCCTGTGAGTTTCAAAAGCAGATGCAAATGTGCTTTTGAAAAAAATTTACAGGCGTCAATTTTAATAATTTAGATTGCATCTGGAATCTGAAGTTTTGGATGGAAAAGCTATTCCAAAATTTAAAATCACCAAAAGTCATCAAATACAAACATTTTTAACTTACTTAACGTAAGTTGCTAGTTACAATTCTCGAAATGCCAAAATCCTTCATGTTTTGTCTTTTGGGACATAGATTATCTCAATTTAAATTTTTCTATATCAAAGAAATTTTGCGAATAGTGCAAAATTTAATAACTAGCAACTTGGGTTTACTTATATTTAAGTCACAGTTAATGTTTAGCATAGTGCAGCAAGACCATCTGACGGTTAAGAGCGAACTCAGTCTCCTAAACCAGGTGCAAGAATGGTTCGAGCAATTTTGTCTGCAACATTTGTCTCAACTTGGCTGGTCAAAAACACAACTTGATCGCCTAAATTTAGCATTAGCAGAAGGCTTTACTAACGCTGTTCGCCACGCTCATCATGCTTTACCCCCGGAAACAACCATTGAGATTAACATTTATCTATGGATTGACCGACTAGAGATCAGAATTTGGGATTATGGAAAACCTTTTAATCCTGATGCGATCGCAGAACCAGAACCAGGTACACTGCAAGTAGGCGGTTATGGATGGTTTCTCCTGCGGCGGTTGGCTGATCGGGTTGTATACGAACGTGGTGCAGATGGTAGAAATTGCCTTCTCATCGTCAAATACTCTCAAGAAGCACAAAAGTAAGAATACTTCTGATGCCAATTTTGGGTTTTGAGCAAAGGCGTAAGGTAGAGAAGTAATGCCACTCACATCAAAACAGAAGCACGAGCGGCAGGGGTCTTCGACTAAATAAATAGTTATTTGATTGATAAGAGTATACTGCTTTCTCAATATTATCTGGATTGGGGTAATATGTTTTTTATGTAAAAACGCTCATTTATTATGAGCATTTTATAAAGTGCCAAAAAATATTGTTGTATAAAAAAAATTAAGAAATACAGTAAAGATAACATTCGAGTTATCCTAGCTCCCTTGTTAATATTTGTCAGCCGTCTTCAAGAAATTTACAATTTGGCGGCTCCCAATTTTGTAACCGATTCATGGAATAGCCCATTGGGAACCCTGGATTTAATAACTGGTAGAAAACAATGGTAAAAACAGATTTAGAGCGGTTAAAAAGCGGTGCAATCGCACCCTTACCGCAAGTGTAAATAACCTAACATGCATATCACTACAGTGACAGAAAACCTTAAGTTAGGTGATAAAATTAACAAAAAAACTAATCATGTCTTCGTGTTTTTAGAAATTTTTGCCCACGAAGGCGGTATTCAATCATATATAAAAGATATTTTTCGCGCTTATTTGGGATTGAGCCAAGTCTACAAAGCGGAAGTCTTTTTGCTGCGAGATAATCCTGATAGCTTAAATCCGTTTAAAGACAAGAACTTAAAATTTCATTACTTTAAAAATCAGTCTCCTTATGTGGGGAGATTGCAAATGGCAGCAGCATTACTTAAGTGTCTGTTGCTAAACCGTCCAGAACAAGTTTTTTGCGGTCACATTAACTTAGGAGTACTAATACAAACTCTTTGCCAGCCCTTGGGGATTCCTTACACAGTGCTAACTTACGGCAAAGAAGTCTGGGAACCGCTCAAAAATCAAGAACGTCGCGCCCTGACATCAGCAGCTGGAATTTGGACAATTAGTCGTTACAGCCGCGATCGCGCTTGTGCTGCCAATAATCTAAACCCGAACATTGTACAAATGATGCCTTGTGCAATTGACGGTGATAAATTTACTCCTGGTTCCAAGCAGCCAGAATTAGAAAAGAAGTATGGCTTAACTGATGCTAAGGTGTTAATGACAGTAGCGCGGTTATGGTCAGGGGATATTTACAAGGGTGTAGATGTAACGATTCGGGCATTACCACAAATCGCTCAAGTTTTCCCAGAAGTGAAATATTTAGTAATTGGTCGCGGTGATGACCAACCGCGATTAGCTAAACTTGCAGAAGATTTAGGTGTGAGCGATCGCGTCGTATTTGCTGGTTTTGTTGCCACAGAAGAATTAATGGAACATTACCGCCTTGCTGATGCCTATATTATGCCTTCACAAGAAGGCTTTGGCATAGTTTATTTAGAAGCAATGGCTTGTGGAGTACCTGTATTATCCGGTGACGACGATGGTTCAGCTGATCCTTTGCAAGATGGTAAACTGGGATGGCGAGTCCCGCACCGCAGTCCTGATGCGGTAGCAACGGCTTGTATAGAAATGCTTCAAGGGAATGATCAGCGATGTAATGGAGAGTGGCTACGAGAACAAGCGATCGCTATGTTTGGCATAGATGCCTTTCAACAGCACTTACAAAAAATTCTTCTATCCTCAGTAGTGAAGTCTATTTGAGTGCAAATGACAAATGACAAATGACAATAACAAATGACTAAAATCGCTATCCTAGAAGGAGAGCAGGACAATATTTAAAAAATGAGCTTTAAGTCATTTCAATTGAATCTTTTAAATCTCCGCCCTTGGCTTACCCTGCTGGCAGTTATTTGGTTGCTAGCATCACTGGGCTTGGGTTGGCTGGTTAATTCGTTACTAATTATTGTCGGGTTGCTGTTTTTAGCACCCATTGTGGCTTTTTTTGGCTTTCGTTGGTGGCTGCAACGTAACTTAGTTGCTGATCAGTGTCCCGTCTGTCGATATGAATTTACAGGTTTAAATAACAGTCAATTGCAGTGTCCTAACTGTGGAGAGTCACTGTTGGTACAAAATAGTCATTTTCAACGCTTCACACCAGAAGGCACAATTGATGTCAAAGCTGTCGAAATCCCAGGCAAATCACTGGAAGATTAGTCATTAGTCATTTGTCCTTTGCTAATGACCAATAACTATTTCTTTGTTTCTTGCGAGATTGAGAGGATGTAGTTAAAGTTTGGATTTCCTTGGGACTGGTCGCCTACAAACAGCGAGTATGTTCCTGCTTGCCAGAAACCAGAAAGTTCTGGCTTGCCTCCAGAATATTTATCTGCCATTACACAAAAACGCCCCCCAGGCCCATCGATCAATAGCGTTGGCTTTCCTTCACTCTCTACTGTTAATCGCAAATAAGGTAGTGATTCTGTAACCTGGATAACGTGATTAGGTTCAGTGGTAATATTGCCACAATTACTTTTGACAGTTCCCCCAGACTTTCCCTTCAAAATCAGTGGATCTGCTTGGAGATTCCGATTAATTTGGATTTTTGGTGTCTGTGCCAGATTAGTCTGGGCGAAAACCAAACTCATCGCCAAAGCTGTAGGAACAATTGTAAGTAGCCTAAGCGTTTTCATTTTTATTAATGCTCCAAATTTTTTTAGAGCAGTATTGTTATATCGTCTGATTTAATAGACGGCAACAATCTATCTTGGTTCCAAAATCTGCCGTATAAAGCAATACCATTCATTTAAGGATTTTTTGTGAAGATCCGATGGGTATAAAGACCATTAACTATGCAAGTTTATTTATATAGTGGTGGCGCTTTTACACTAAAATTTTCTACTCTACATTTTATACTTCAATCCGTAGTACGTTAAGATTCCAAAAATCATCATAATTTTTAGTGCCTAGAAAGGTATTGCATACACAGACATTAGCTAAAATCACTAAGACAACCACCAAAAATATAATTTGGTTGGTCTGTTGTGGAATAAGTGACCTAGCTGAGGTAGAAAAGATTGATGAATCCTCAAAGAGAAGAAGACTTGCAGCGTCGCCTCAATAAGCTAGAGGCAGATATTAATTCTTCGCCGGAAGTGGTTCCCCAACCACAAGAACAAAGACAGACTGAGGCATCTGTTTTTGCCAAATTTAATTTGCAACTGGAGCGATTTCAGATTTGGTTCAACAGTTTATCTGGAACAAAAAAGCTGGTAGTTTCGGGTGTGACGGTGCTAGTAGGCTTGGCAATGCTGCAAGCAGTGTTTAAACTGGTTGCATCTGTAATTAGTCTGGCACTTTTGGCAGTGTTAGTGTATGTTGGATACAAAATTTTTGTGTCCAGTAGCTTTCAACGTAAGTAATAAGCTAGATATGCATTTACTTTGCATACCTGTAGTTATGAAAGTCAGGAGCCATGATACAAAAGGCTCCTGACTTATAGCTCCAAAATTCTATTTCACTTTTTGCCGATTAGCTTAGTCTATTTTAACTGTGCCGATCGCGGCGTATAAATAATGTCAAAGGAAATTATGCGATGACGACACCAATTGTTAAAAGAAGTAATCAATCTGGTCAATCTAAACAACCAGAAAGAGCTAATTCGCTGCTACTAGCAAGTAGGCGGTTTGCTGCTTGGGCGGCTGAAATTACACTAGTGGTTACAAGTGGGTTGATTCCCTTCGGCATTGGTGTCTATGCCGATTCTAGAAGCGATTTAAACCGAGTACCCCTTAACCCCGTGTTGGTAGTTACAGAAAGAGCGATCGCTAGACCCCTGGCTCTACCTGTTAGCTATGGCATCCGTAACGTGGCATGGCCGACTAATATTTTGTGGACAATCGCCCTGTTAGCACCTGTAACTCTCTCATGGTGGCAATTGTATTTACTGGCTAAGACTGGTAGCACAATTCCTAAACGTTGGTTAAAAGTGCGGGTTGTCAACGGGCAAGGAAAACCACCTGGTTTAGGGGCAGTGGTGATTAGAGAAGGAGTTGGGCGTTGGACTGTACCCGTTTCCATCGCCTATCTGCTGTGGCGCTACAGCTTTGCTTTTCCTAATTTAGGATTATTCACATTTTTATCTTTGTTAATGATTGTCGGTGAAGGGATAGGCTTACCGTCGCGCCGGGGTCGTCGCGCATTGCATGATCAACTTGCAGGCACTTATACAATAGATGCGACTCGCCCCTTGCCATCCTCACTCTTAGCTAATAACAAACAAGCTCAGTCTGCTGATGGTAATGATGAAGCAGAAGAATGGCAGGAGGGAGAAGAATTAGCGGCAGCCCAAACCAATCAGTCGCCCAATATCTGGCGACGAATACAGCAAAATCCTAATCTGACTTTGTTTGGGGTAGGGCTTACGAGTATGACTGCTGTATTGGCAACTTTAATCGGTACTCAAGTTTATATCCAAATTCAACAATCCCAGCGAGCAACCGAGAAAATCAATAGCCAACAGTTCCTTGAACTTGTCAAACAATTAGCTCCCAACTCTGGGGCAACTAATGAACAACGCCAAAGTGCAATTTTGGCTATAGGTGGTCTTAATGACCCAGAGTCTATCAAATTTCTGGCGAATCTCTTGGTTAGCGAAACCAACCCCAGCATCCTGGATACGATTCAACAAGCTTTGACAACTGTCGGGCCCAAAGCCATCCCGGAATTAAAAAATAAGAATCAGTTTTTGGTTAGCGAACTAGACGCTGTGGGTAGTACTGCAACCCAAGAACGGGAATTACGGCAAGGACGGTTACAAAGAAACCAGCGAACAATTAACAAGATTCTCTCTGTTTATAGCGGGAAAATCGAGGGCGTTGACCTTAGTAGCACCCAATTAGGTCAAAGCGGGACTCCAGGAAGTTCCTTCTTCAATTTGGTACTAGACAACCTTGATTTGTCAGGAGTTAAGTTTAAATCTGCAAATCTTAATCAAGCCAGCTTTAAGGGTAGCCGCTTTCGAGATGTGGGTGAAGATGGACGTTGGGATACCTACGACGATGTGATGGCTGATTTAAGCCAAGCTCAGTTGCAGCAAGCCAATCTTACTGATGCTAATCTCAGTCGCGTCTTAATGAACCGTACCGATTTGAGCCGCGCCACTCTCAACAGAGCCAACTTATCCAATGCACGTCTATATGAGGCTAAACTCAACAGCGCCCAACTAGTAGGAGCCGATCTGCGAAACGCTGTTTTAGAAAAAGCCAGCTTGACTGGAGCAGATTTAGGTGACGCTAAGTTGAACGAAGCCAATCTGTACGCTGCCCGTTTAGGTCGCGCCACTGCCATCGGAACACAATTATCCTTTGCTAACTTAACGAACACTGATTGGCAAGGGGCAGATTTATCAGGAGCCTATTTGGATCGTGCTAATCTCAGTAATGCTAACCTCCGAGCCACTCGTCTAGCTGGTGCTGTCTTGCGTTCTGCCCAGATGGAAAACGCTAACTTGCAAAATGCCGATCTGAGTCTTGCAGATTTACGTGGGGCAAATGTTGCTGGAGCAGATTTTAAAGGAGCAATTCTCGCCCCTACTAAACAAGATCCAGCCGATCAATTTGTACAAACCCCAGATTTAGGCTCAGTATCTGCCGTAGTCCAAGGGGTTGATTTTTCTCAAGCCAAAAATTTAGATCCTAAGCAAATAGCATACATTTGTACTCAAGGAGGTATTCATTCTAGTTGCCCGTAGAATGGGAGGGGGAGCAGAGGGGCAGGGGGCAGGTGGAGGGGAGAGGCAGAGGGAGCAGGGGGAGCAGGGGAAGATGAGAAAGACAAGGCGAATAACCAATGCCCAATGCCCAATGCCCCATGCCCAATACCCAATGACAAATGACAAATGACAGATTGGTGTGAGGAGTTGGTTATGAAGTGTATTCAATATTTGGTTTCAGTTTTGGGTGCTGGCTTGGTCTTGAGTCTGGCAAGTGCTAAACCAGCACAAGGGCAAGTAGCCTATGGCAGTTATGTCGGTATAGGCCCCACTGTTGGTTTTACTGATGGTATCCAATTGGGGGGAGTTATAGCCGGTCGCTACAAGCTTTTGGAAGCGCCACTTTCGCTGCGTGCCCAAGTGTTAATTGGTAATAATACGGCAATTGTACCAACGGTTTCCTACGATTTACCCCTTAACTGGCAAGCTGATGCTTACCTGGGTGCTGGGTTAGTGTTGGCTAGTGGTGGTGGTTCTTCTCCTGTGGGCGACAAAATTAGTTTTGCTTTACAACCAGGCATTGATTACATGATCCCAAATAGCAATACTGTACTTTTTGGCAACGCCATTATTGCTTTTGATGCTTACCGTGATAGCGGTGGTACAGCTATCTCTGTACAAGGTGGTGTTGGTTTGAGATTTTAATGGGCATTGGAAAGAGTCACCAAAAGATTGCCGAGCAAAGAGTAACAAGTCTGGAATGGAAATTCTCACTCATTGTTTTCCTAGCATTATCAAAGTGTTTGAAGTGGTGACTATGGTTCAAAAAATAACTAACCTCCAGTAGTCTTACTGGGGGTTTTGTTTTGGGCGATCGTCCGACATTACACAATACATACAAGAGTGCGTAAAGTTATACTATCTATTTCTCTACCTTATAGAATCGGCAGTTTGTGCAGCTTGTGCGACTGCTTCATAACCTATTACATTTTCGTAAAGGGTGGGAGAAGTGCGATTGCGCTTGGGGATGCTCACTGTCTTAATCAATCCTTCCAAATCGCTCCTGTTGATCGCGCAAGTAATCTTGTTGACGTTTTTCCGCCTCTTCGGCATAAACTTGCTTAATTCTAGCTTTAAAACTATTTACATGGTCAATCCAAGTGCCTACATGAAATACTTTAAAAATAGTAACTGTAGTAGTCCCTTCATTAACGCTCTGCTCTTGCCTCTGCGTTTCAAAGACAACTTGATCTGTAAAAGTTAGTGAAACTTTCAAATAGTTACTATAAGAGTTATTTACTCTAATTGAAGAGTTATTTAGTCTAATTGTAATAATATCATCCTGATACTGGTATTCAATATCTTCTCGTGAACCCAATTTCTGGGCAATCTCCCAACATAGGAAATCTATTGGATAACCAAGTGATAAATGTTCACTATTGCTTGTATTAAATATTTCAATCGATTCCCAACTAATAAGTTCTTTTTCGTCATATTCGGGGAAAAGTGGCTGAAAGCGTTGACGTTTTCCAATACGGTTCATAACCCCCACCCATCCCAAAGTTACTATTGTAGTAATTACAGCTAGAATCCATTGGCTATTAATTAAAAAACTCAATGCGAAATATGCACCAACACCCACGGGTGTCCATTTAATTAATAGTATGAAAATTTTGGACATATTTTTAGAAGTAGATTTTTTAGGTTCTTGCGTTGGTTTTATGGTATAGCATTAAAATCGCAGTTTTATAGAAAGTCTCAAAAACCGAAAACCAAGTCACAGCAATAAATATAGGCTATCTTTAGGTTTTATTTATTATTCTGTTCCATAAAATGAACCGAAGAACCATTTTTTATTTATAGTTTTAGATATAAAAAAACTGGCATTTCTATTGATAAATTGTATGAAAAAGGCAGTTCATTAATAAAATAGCGCTACGCGTTTTCGCGTGTTTTTTAATTTGGGGATTTGTGGAGGAGGTTGCGGGCTTGCTCAAGAAAGAGAAGCGATCACTTTTGTGAGTCGTCATAGCAGTTCGGCATCAGATGTTGGCGTAGCGGTTTCTTGCTGGGACATAAAAGCGATCGGGAGCATCCCACTTTTTATTTAGCGAGCAAAGATTAATCCATTAAGATAGGCGCAACGGTGAGCAAGGACTTGAGGAACGTTATCAATTTTCCATTGTGCCCCAGAAATTTTAATTCGACGATCAATCTGCTTAACAGTGGACTCAACAGCACCAGAACCAATTGAGCAAATCTGTTCAGCTTGATAATACTGGTAATTGACTATACGGTGTCGATGTTTCTCAATGTAAACACAGAAATTAAGAGCTTGTTTGATTTTACAGTCAGCAAATAAAGCGATTGCTTCATCTACTTTGCCCTTCCAAAGTAAACTTTTTGCCAAGTTGTTTCTTTTGATTGAACCACCTACTTTATGTAGGTTTTCCATGAGATGAAACCAATCGAGTATTTCACGGCGTTCAATAGGGGGAGTAAATTCACGAATAATATTCCAAATTCCGTCATGTCCATCTCCAATACAGGTCAGTATAGGAGCCATAATTTGACTGTTGACCCAATTGACTACAAGATTATTTTCTTGGAACGAGGCTGCGGGAGCAGCCAAGTTGTGCAGACGTACAGCTTTATAACCTTTCCAGTCACAAGGTTGTCCAATTGGTGTACGAATACGAATATTTCCACCATCTACACTCAACTCTTCGACTATTGACTCTGATAAAGGTAATTCAAAATTTTGACGGTGTACAAGTCGCTGCTGAACACTTTTCGATACTTCAACCCCAGTCAAATACTTAACATCTTCTGCCGCTCGTTGATATGATACTGAAGCGCTAGTTCGGAGGCAACAGGCTTCTAAATATGGGCTCAGTTGGCTATGAGGCAAGAGTTCTAGCTTTTGTGCTTGAGAACTTGTAATTGGTAGCTCTCCAATGATACTTTTTACTTTTCGTTTATATCCTGTGCTTTCTCCCGTGACATTTTCGATAAAAAAACCCCTATTTCTGGCATGACATATTCTTGCATTTGAGAACGTACTACTTCTTCTATCTTTGCCAAGCTTTTGATTTGCTCACTATTGGCGTTTTTGTACAGTATCTTCGCTATTGCACCAGAGTATTCTATGACCTGTTGATGTTCTTCGGGAGTCATGGATGCACCTAGTATTGATCACTTTATTCTCCCTTGATAGTGTCTAATTACTCCCCTACCTCATATTTCTGTAACAATCTTTTGGTCTTACTTATTTATTCTTGGTGGAAGAATAAAAACTGGGATGCACCCAAGCGATCGCTTACATAGGTAAAAATCCGCGTTACTATTGTCAGAATTCACTTACATGGATCAATAGCGTCCCATCAGTGAAAGATTAAGATGATTTTACTTTTGTCAATTAGAAATTATGCTGACAATCTGAAACAAGCAGAGGTATGAAGTTAACTCTTGTACTGAACCAATGGAGTAAAAATAAAAGATGCCTATCAAAATTACGCGTAGGCATAGCCCGCCGTAGGTATCGCCTGCTCAAAAATTGTGTTTTCAACTCCAATTTCATAGTATAGCCTGATTATAGCGAGATTTTAAGTAGTATTGCTTATTGACAAAACGTTTGCTTTTCTGGCGATTGCCTTTTGAGAGCAAATCTTCCACCTTGAACCCAAACCTACTGCGATCACTATCTGTAAGAAGCGTTAAACTTCATTGCAAATTAAGAAGTTAGTGCAAACAACGTGATAGTTTTTGGTCATGAAGAGAGACAGCATAGGATTAATACAGGAGAACACAGTGGCAATGGAATCAAATTTATTAACGAATGCAAGCGCAGATGAAATGAATCAAGATTTCAGTGAATATGTCGCCAACCTGCAACTTCACATGACTCTGCAAGCTCGTAATCTTGTTCCAACCCTGAAGCAAACACTGGTAGATAGTCGCCAGCAATTACTCCATCAAACCCAAGCCCACTTTGAAAAGCTAGTTTCTCGACAAGGGCTATAAAAATATACAAATTTTAATCAAAATTCCAATAAAATATAAGGCAGATGTTGTTGGGTTAATGCCAATGGTGTTCTCACAAGGTCTGCTTTTTCTGCTTTTTTAAGTATTAAGTTACTAAAATCACCCTTTTGGCGCAATAGTAAGGGGCAAAAAGCAGTTAATATTATTTTATTGCTATTGCAGCAGTTCCTTTGAAGAGCAGTTAGTTAAGGCTAAATAGCGGCTCGAATAAAAATGACTTCATTACTTCCCAGAAACCTCAGCGTTGTTATCCGACCAGTCCAATTCCGGGATCTGGACGGAATCGAGCGCATAACTCAAGAGTCATTCTCAGCCCTCACTCCCAAGGGAGCAGGTTTTGCCATCAGCCAGATGCTCATGCTGCGTCGCTGGTATGGATTACTCAAATTTTTGAGTTGGTTTCCTAACCCGCTACAGTATCGTCTCTGTGCCTACATAGCAGAGCAAGGACGGATGCTTCTAGGGATGATTCAAGTGTCACCCTTTAACCGGACACGCAGCACTTGGCGCATCGATCAAGTGCTGTTAGAGCGTGGTATCGATAAACAAGGAACTGGTTCACAACTTTTGCGTCATTGCTTTGAATCGATTCTGGAAGCTCGGACTTGGTTACTGGAAGTTAATATTAATGACATAGAGGCGCTGGCGCTATATCGGCAAAATGGATTCCAGCGTCTGGCAGAAATGACGTACTGGGAAATTGGGCCAGAATTACTGGCTGAATTAGCACAAGCAGAGCCAGACTTACCAAACCTTCTGCCAGTAAGTAATGCTGATGCCCAGTTGCTATATCAACTAGATACGGCATCTATGCCACCTTTGGTTCGTCAGGTTTTTGACCGTAATACCCGCGACTTTAAAACCAGTTTGTTTGGTGCTTTAACTGATGCAGTAATGCAATGGGTAAGCAAAACAGAAGTAGTGAGTGGTTACGTATTTGAACCGCAACGCAAAGCTGCGATCGGCTATTTTCAGGTGCAACTTGACCGTAAGGGTGAAGTTCCCCACGTTGCAACGCTGACGGTTCATCCTGCTTATACTTGGCTGTATCCAGAATTATTATCTCAGCTAGCTCGTATTGCCCAAGATTTTCCTCAACAAGGGTTACAACTTGCTTCTTCAGACTATCAGGCAGAGCGAGAAGAATATTTGGAGCGAATTGGGGCAAAACGCATAGAACATACATTAGTTATGTCTCGCTCTGTATGGCACAAGCTACGGGAGTCTAAATTCGTCTCCTTAGAAGGAATCCAGTGGACTGACATGCTGCAAGGTTTACAACCAGCACGTAAACCTATACCAGGTGGGATGTCATGGATACAACCGGGACAACTGCCATCGTCAGATAAACCACTGCCAAGCAAGTCAGAACCGATTAACTTTTCGGTAAAAAATCCTAGCATGGAAGCATCACCGATTTCTGAATCAGCAGATGCACAGCAGGAGAATTAATTGTGATATCCCAAGAGCAACTAAAACCTTTTATTTCAGCGTTGGGATTAGATTTTGGTCGCAAGCGCATTGGTGTGGCAGGGTGCGATCGCACGGGTTTAATTGCAACAGGGATTACCACAATTGAGCGCACATCTTTTGAGCAGGATGTCGAGCAAATCCGGCAAATAGTTAATGAACGCGAGGTGCAAATCCTGGTGATGGGCTTACCTTATTCAATGGATGGCTCACTAGGATTTCAAGCGCGTCAAGTTCAGAAATTTACTACAAGACTTGCTAAAGCACTAAAGCTGCCTGTGGAATATGTGGATGAACGATTAACTTCATTTCAAGCAGAACAACTGTTGATAGCTGAGAACCGCTCCCCGTCACGCCATAAAGGTTTGATTGACCGTAAGGCAGCCGCTTTGATTTTACAACAATGGCTCGATGTTAAGCGTGCTAATTCCCACAGTTCAGTTGCGGCTATTGAATATTGATACCTTTTAACATGATATTCTGAAAACGATTAGCCAGCAGTTGTTATCTACTTATAAAGCTATTTAGTTGACATAATATGTCATTAAATAGGTAAGCGATTTTAAAACTTGCTGGTATTTATTAAATTTCTTTCTACATTTCGGCTATGTTTTCCTCTCCTTTTCCTGAAGAAAATGATAACGCTCATGCGGGTTCCATCACTTTAACCGATGATAAAGGGCGATCGCTCGAATGTTACATTGAGCATTCCCTCGAAGTCGATGAACAAGAATACGTTTTACTTCTTCCTGTAGACTCACCTGTAGAAATTTTTTCTTGGGAAGGTGACGGTGAGGAAGAAGAAGCGGTTCTGGTAGAAGATGACACGATTATTGAGCAAATTTTTGCCACTGCCCAAGCTGTGTTATCTGAGCAGAACCTGATATTAAAGAATACAGCTTACGCTCTGACTGTTGCAGGTGATTTACCACCCGTTGAAGAATCAGAACTTTTCACTTTAGAAATCGAGGATGAAGAGGCGGATTTAGATCCGGAGCAATTACAGCTACTCGCTAGCTTCTATGATGAAGATCAGGAGTATGCAATTTATACACCTCTCGATCCCCTGTTATTTTTTGCACGGATAACAAAAACAGGTGAACCTGAATTACTTTCTCCAGAAGAGTTTCGCAAAGTGCAACCTCTGTTAGAAGAACATCTTTTTAATGAAGTAGAATAAGATTAAAAATTCAAAATGTAACGTTTTCATTTTGAATTTTTTAATTGAAAGTTTTCATTGTAATCAAAATCTAGCTAAACCTTTTACCATGTCCCATTTAATGTGGAAGCAATGAATTATTGACATTAAATTGGGACAGTTAGTATTGTTTAAGATTCTGAAAAAAGCATTTTGCTAGGGATTTTAATTCCATTATCATCTTTAAAAGTTTGCCACAGGAGGAAACCCTTCTTACAACTTTCCGCAAAATCAAAAATTGGGATGAGGTGCTGAAAATGGCTTATAGCGACTTTACATTAAGTAAATTTAAAAAGTCATTTAGCATCCACATTGATGAAGAAACTGATTTATGTGCCGACATAGAACCTTTACAGCCAAGCGAGAAACTCATAAATTCTTTGGAAGAAACGGCAGAACTGGCTTTAGCAATTAATACTGAAAAAGCTCGTTCAGAAATGATTATCATTCCAATATTGTTGGAGGTAAGACGTAGGGCTAATTATCCAATTAGTTTATTTTCAGGAACAGATTTTAATGTAGATGCTGAAAAAGGTCTAAATGGCTATTGTGATTTTATCATCAGCCGTGCTAAAGAGCAACTAACAATTAATGTGCCTGTAGTGGTTATTATTGAAGCGAAAAATGAAAATATTAAAAGTGGATTAGGTCAATGTGCAGCAACAATGTTGGCAGCACAATTGTTTAATCAACAAGAAGGAAATGATATTAGAAAAATTTATGGCGCGGTAACGACGGGGGATATTTGGAAGTTTTTAAAGTTAGAAGAGAACGATATATTTATTGATTTGAATAATTATTACATCAAAGAGATAGATAAGATTTTAGGGATTTTATCTCAAAGTGTTCAAGGAGATATCCCAGAATCGAGTTCGACTAACTAAACTATATTAGGTTATGCTCATTTGTCTGAGCTATTTAAATTTGACTATTGACTATGGCCTGGAACAATCTTTTACAGCCTGACTTGATTTTAGAAGGTTCAGTGTTGAACCTAACACCAGATATTATCCAAAAATACGGACTGAAGGGGCTGGTATTGGATGTAGATGAAACCTTAGTACCCTTTAGAGTAGGGCTGGCTTCCCCAGAACTACAAGATTGGGTAGAGCAAATTCGCTCCTGTACTGCATTGTGTTTAGTGAGTAACAATCTGAGTGAAGCGCGAATTGGTGGAATTGCGCGATCGCTCAACCTACCTTATTACTTAGGTGCAGCCAAGCCCTCCCGACGCAAAATTAGAGCAGCACTCAGGGGAATGGATCTACCAGTGCATCAAGTGGGGATGGTAGGCGATCGCTTATTTACCGATGTTATAGCAGGTAATCGCTTGGGGATGTTTACCATTCTAGTTGAACCGATTGTCCATGCAGACGCAGCCCTGCGCTCTCATCCTGTTCGCAACTTTGAAGTTTGGATATCTGAAATACTTGGAGCCTCTATTACCCCCAAGAGAAGCAAGATTCACAAAAGTTGACAAATCGTCAGGAAAGTAAATCTAAAGAAATGGTTAAAGAATCTTATTGGAATCCAAAAATCGGGGATTATAACTATTAATAACATGGGGTCAGCCAAAAAAGACCCTACAGTATACAAAATAAATATAAACCCGTAAAGCGTCAGCCTTCACTATAGAAGGATTGGCGCTTTACAATTTCTTTAGTCATTTGTCATTTGTCCGTTGTCATTCGTCAGTTACTAATGACCAATAACTAATGACAAATGACCAATGACCAATGACCAATGACCAATGACTAAAACAATTGTTGTCAAAATCGGTACTTCGAGCCTAACTCAACCAGAAACGGGACAATTAGCACTTTCTACCATCGCTACCTTGGCAGAAACACTCTGTTATTTAAAACGCCAAGGACACCGGGTGATTTTGGTTTCTTCTGGGGCTGTAGGAGTGGGTTGTGCGCGGTTGGGCTTAACTGAACGTCCCAAAGCGATCGCACTAAAACAGGCTGTAGCAGCAGTTGGGCAAGGCAGATTAATTCGGATATACGATGATTTATTTACTACTCTGCAACAAGCGATCGCTCAAGTATTATTGACTCGCAGCGACTTAGTACAACGCAGCCGCTATCTCAACGCCTACAATACTTTTCAGGAACTATTGGGGCTGGGAGTTATCCCGATAGTCAATGAAAATGATACCGTAGCCATAGATGAACTAAAATTTGGTGATAATGACACCCTTTCGGCATTAGTTGCCAGCCTAGTAGAAGCAGATTGGCTATTTTTGCTTACCGATGTCGATAGATTGTACTCAGCCGATCCGCGTTCCGTACCAGATGCGCGGCCGATCGCTTTAGTGAGTAGCATTAAAGAATTAGCTCAATTACAAATACAAACAGGTTCTCAAGGTTCTCAGTGGGGTACTGGCGGTATGGTGACAAAAATTTCGGCTGCGAGAATTGCGATCGCGGCTGGAGTTCGTACCGTAATTACCCAAGGGCGATTTCCCCAGAATATAGAAAAAATTATCCAAGGTGAACTGATTGGGACGCATTTTGAACCGCAACCTGAACCAACTTCAGCACGTAAACGTTGGATAGCTTACGGACTTTTACCTGCGGGTAAATTGTATTTAGATGAAGGTGCGATCGCGGCAATTTCTCTAGGAGGAAAATCGTTATTAGCAGCTGGAATTAAAGTAGTAGAAGGAGAGTTTCGCACACAGGATGCAGTGCAATTGTGTGATAACAACGGTAACGAAATTGCTAGAGGACTTGTAAATTACAACAGCGATGAATTGCAAAAGATTCGCGGCTGTCATTCGCGGGAAATTTCCGCAATTTTAGGCTATGCGGGTGTGGAAACCGTGATTCACCGGGATAATTTGGTTTTGATTTAGGATGGAAATAAGATAAATTTCGTAATATTTAAATTAAACTTATAATTATAAGTTTAATAGTATAATAAAGAAGGCAGTTGGTACATAGAGTAAAAGACACGCGCTCCAGATGCCTCAAGTAGAGCGGTTTGACTTTGCTCGGTGTAACCAAAAACTCTCATACCAGCAGCAACACCTGCACGTACACCCAAAACGCTATCTTCTACAACCGTACAGGATGCAGGTTGAACTCCCATATTTTTAGCCACATATAAGAATAAGTCAGGTGCTGGCTTCCAGCTTTGAATTTTATATGAGCTAAAAATACGTCCTTCAAATCGAGGCAGTAGGTTAGTTACACGCAAAGCTAACTTGATTTTTTCTGGTGGGCCACTGGAAGCAACGCAAATAGGTAGATTAATCTTGTCTAAAGCTGCTTCTATTCCTTCTACAGGACGTAGTTCACGCTCAAATGCCTCAGCAGTACGGGTACGAAGCTGAGTTACAAAATCTTGTGGCATCTTTTTTCCAAGTTTTTGCTCAATAACAGCGACACAA
Source organism: Nostoc sp. ChiVER01 (assembly GCF_034531155.1). Classification (NCBI taxonomy): domain Bacteria; kingdom Bacillati; phylum Cyanobacteriota; class Cyanophyceae; order Nostocales; family Nostocaceae; genus Nostoc; species Nostoc sp. ChiVER01. The sequence continues at coordinate 464,297 of NZ_JAVRBS010000003.1, forward strand.
TCAGCCATTTTGCAACCCTTAAATAACAAAATAGCTTCTTCAAGTTTCATTGCAAGTCCAAACTCAGCGACAAATTCCACAAGAACGCGATTGCCTAATTTCTCACTGTCTACTAATACTCCATCACAATCAAAAATAATTAATTCTGTTTGCATTTATACGCTCCACGCCTCACTCATTTGCAAATTGGGGATTTGCGAGCAAAGCGATCGCTACACCGCCCCACAACGGCGCATCATCCCCCAAAATCGCCGACACAATTTCAAAATTAACTTCTGGTAAAGCCGTCTCCCGCGCCACTTGATGCACCACCTGCCAAAAATCCTTCCCTGCCTTCGTCACACCGCCTCCCAACACAAAGCGCTGCGGATTCATCAAGTTCGCCACATTGCCAATACCCACACCCAGCGCCCAAGCAGCCTTATGCAAAACTTCTTTCGCCAAATTATCTCCAGCCGCCGCCGCCTCACTTACCAACTGCCCCGTCAACAACGTTAAATCATCCCCCACCAAACCCCTCAACACTTCTCCTCCTTGGCGTACTTGGCGACTTGGCGGTTCCTTCTCCAATATTTCCCTAACATTTTGCGCCATATAAGGCCCCGAAGCCAAACGTTCCACACATCCCCGCTTCCCACACAAACAAACTGGCCCAGCAGGATCTACAACTATATGTCCAATTTCCCCAGCCATCCCACCAGTACCGCGCCAAGGCTGCCCGTTGAGTATCCAACCACCACCCACGCCAGTGCTGACAGTTATATAAAACAGGCTATCGTACCCCTGTCCTGCACCAAAACGATGTTCACCCAAAGCAGCAACGTTAGCATCATTATCTACACCAACAGGAATGCTAAACTCCTCCTCCAACAATCCTTTAAGCGGAATATTTTCCCATCCAGCCACATGATGAGATAGTCGCACCGTCCCCGTGGAAGAATCTACAGGGCCGCCAAAGCTGACACCGATCGCAGCAGGTTTTGTGTCTTCTAACAGAGAGTATATTAGCGATCGCATAATTTCCAAGTCAGTACTAGCATTTGCATTCGCTGGCGAGAGACGGCGTTCATAACGCAACCACTTTCTAGAACCGACATTTACCGTTGCTGCCGCCAATTTAGTTCCGCCAAAATCGAGAGCTAAAATTAATGTCATTGTTTTTTATCTTTATATAATAGGTAGTTTATTTCTCAAGAAAGATGTTTGTAAGCAAAATAAATTCAACACTAAAGAAAACTGTATAATTTAGCAACTCATGACTTCCGAACCCAATCCACTTATCGATTTCTCTCAAGCGAAAGAAACTCCTGTCTCTCTTGATATTGATAAAGCTCAAGAAACAGATCCCATTGAACCTGAAGAAGTAACCGGAGAGAGTAAGCAAAACCCCACTCCTGATGATTTAAATAACGAAGATGAAGATCCTAGAATTGGGGGTAGTCAAATAATTAGTGCCAATATTTCAGGTAGCTAAATATTGCCATTACTAAGTTACTCACTGTTTTGTGAGTTGAGTACTTTGTCAATAAACTGTTGCAATCGTTCATAATGCGAACCTTTCCAATAAATGCGATCGCAGTCTTTGCAACGCTGGAACACATCAACCTGCGATCGCACTATTTCTGGTAGCTTGTCAACGATGGATTGCTTATCTACAGGTTCTAATAATCCATTGCAACGCAAACACCGTTTAAATGGTGAGATTAATTTGAACAAATCGTAGCGTTGTAGGACTTCCAAGATTTGTTCTTGAGGGTTGGTATTTCTAACGTAATACCCATGCGTTACCAAACTACGCATTAATAAACCCTTATCACGAGTCAAGAGAATCCTTGCTTGGCTATAGGATATCTCGGCTAATTTCTCATCCTCGTAGTCATTACGGTATAAAGTATCAAAACCTAAAAGTCGTAGAGATGTCGCCAGCTTCCCCAAATGAATATCTAAAACAAAGCGGATAATACTGAGCGGTTCTGGAATAACAGAAACCTTTGCTATAATAGTACCCCTAGCAGAAATTGGATAAACATTAATAGTATCTCCATCCGAAACTATGTAAGAAAAATTTACATATTCACCATTAACATTGATAAAAGCAACTTCTGGATGAGGGATACCCAACGATTCAATCATGTCCTTAATTGAGGCTCTCTCCTCAAAAAAGTGGGAAATTTTCACCTGCTTATGATGCCGTGGTAAAAAATGATTCAATTCTCCATGAAAAAAGAAATATGCGATCGCCATACTTAAAAATCTTAGAATTAATAGGGGCACATAACTCTACCCTTACTGTCAACAATTTGTCACACTTACAAAACTTTATCTATTGTATTGAAAGAATCAATACTTGTTCAAGTCAGCTATCTCCACTATCAAATAAGCATTGACCTTGATTTAAGCAACCTTCTAGAGGCAATAAACGATAAGAGAATTAGAAGGATTCTCAAATACTTGCATTTATTATTGAGTTCAGTTACAGTCAAAGTAGAGGCATATAATCAAACCCTGACATAAGCTTCAGGAAGTTAGATTAGATAAAAGGTAAATATACCAGGTTCGTTAATGTTGATGTTAGTGACGCTGCTAATAATTAGTCACTAGTTTTACTCATTAACTTATCGTGCATTAAGTACGGGGCACAAAGCATTTACCCCTAATGTAATTGTCTTTATTTTTTCTGAGCTAATTGAGAATTATTTGCAATATGATGGATAAATACATTAAAAGCAGATAAAAAGTTTTAAAACAGTATTGGGTTACCAAATTGTTACCTGTTTTTCAGGTGTTCTCGCATCTACTTTTAGGAATATGATTAAACAAAAACAACATAAAATTATATCTTTATATGTAAATATGTAAAAACAACTGTAACTAGCTATATAAAAAAATTCAGCAAAACTTTAAATAACTATGTTGCTGCTAGCAATATTTTTGATTGTAATATCAGCTACATCTATATTGTAAGCAAGTTGATTGCCTGTTACTCTCCAAGCGATGTCTGACGACAAGCTGCAACTCTTGGAGACGCTGCGCGAATGCATCTACGCAAAAGATTGAACATATTTGATTTTGCGAAAGAAACCAACTTCAGAAAAGCCGAGCTTCAGCAAGTGAAAATTTATAAGATACCAAATAACAATAAAAATAGATACAAAACTAACGCCGCGCATACGGAAAAATCTATTTTGATGCTGTTTATGTCTATTGTGGAGACTTTATTAACCGGAAAGACCTCGATCAGTAATGATGTTATAAAGTGGATACCTAGTTTTAACTAGGAAATAAATATTGTTCTTTTTTATTATCTCTTTTAGCCAAGGATATTGTAACTAGGAACACAATTGTATTTTGTAATACCTTTCGTCCATAAAATACGCTAATGAGTACAGCGAGATGAATACTTTTTTTTGTTCTGACGATTCACAGCAAGTAGGAGAAGATGTTATTGGTAGCGCCACCAATTCTCAAACTTATGTTTTAGTTGAGTGTCCTTTACCTTGGACGTCAGAAGCTTTTAATTCCAAATGGGTACCCCAAAATTTGAGGGTTTTGGTAGAGGAAGTGAAGCGTGCAAAACTACCGATTAGATTCCTCTTAATTGCCAATGATCAATCACACAAAGTAAACCACACTACCCTGTTGATTTATCAAAAAAAAGAAGGGCTAAGTAATGGATATCATAAAAAAGAGTTTAAGCTACTAAATATTGAGCAAGTAGCAGCAGTTGTCCAAAAATGGTTATGGGGTATCAGTTCTAATTCTGAGGTAGAAACGAGTACAACTAAAGATATTTTAGTTTGTACCCACGGTAGCCATGATAAATGTTGTGCCAGATATGGCGCTCCCTTTTACTTCAATGTAACATCAAGGAACGCTGATTTGTGCTTGGATAATGTGCGAATTTGGAAATCATCGCACTTTGGCGGACATCGGTTTGCACCAACAATTATAGACTTGCCAGAAGGAAGATATTACGGTCGTATAGATATAGATTCATTTAGATCGATTTTGACTCGTACTGGCGATATTCAATGCTTAAATAAAGTTTATCGAGGCTGGGGAATTCTGCCTGCTGTACTTCAGGTTTTGGAAAGAGAACTAATGCTTTGTAATGGATGGGATTGGTTTAATTACAAAGTTGCAGGCAAAATTTTAGAGCAAAGTTTAGATAATAATACTATTCTGGGTGAGCTAAGTTTTGAACAACCTTCTGGTTCTCTCTACACTTATCAGGCTAAACTTGTGAGAGATGAAACCAAAACTCAACAACTGAAGAGTTCATGCAATGCTACACGAGAGTTGGTAGTTACTAAATATGCTGTCGGTAGTCTTTGGGTTACTTCTAGTAAGGTGATGAGTTATAGTACTTAAAAAAGGAGAGGTTTTAAACGCAGAGGAACGCAAAGGGAAGCGCAGAGGTACGCGGAGTCTTACTGTATTTAGTATAACGCTGCACAAATTCGTAACAAAATCTCTGCGTACCTTTGCGTTTCCCTCTGCGTTCCTCTGCGTTGAAATTCCAAATCAAGATTGACCCATATTTAAGACTCTTCGTAAAAGTATTTGGTCTTCTAATTTGGCTTTTAAACGGCCATTTTCGATATCTCGAATCCAGCTTTGGCTTTTACCTGTAAGCTTTGCCAATTCTCTTTGGGAGAGATTCAAATTTTTTCGCGCCTGCAAAATCTGTTCACCCAGCAAATCGTTTGTAGCTTTAGGCTTCCTTTTGGCTTTAGCAGTTCTTGCTTTCTTTTTTTCCGATTCTGAGATTTGCTGTTCCCATTCTGGTGGGAGTTCAAAAGCTAAAATCCGCGCATTCATTAAGAGATTCCATTTCCCACGGGGGCCTGTGTCTGTGAGGCGAGTTTCAGCACCACCGTCATTAGTCCAAAATTCTAATGCTTCATCTGGATCTTCTGGAAGATCAACTAACTTCGCCCATAAAGGTTGAATTTCTGGTGGGTAAGTAACTGGATCGAAAAGTGGTTTCATTCCATAGTGATTGAGAATTTCTAAATCGCTTTCAAAAGTTCGCAGTAGACGTTTGCGTTCTTCCCGTTGTCTGGATGCAAGGGCGACTTTTTCTTCTCCGTAAGCAATACGCAGCAAGGTAGGAATAGTAATGCGTTGTTCTTTACCCATTTTGGTTTTAAACAGCAACCACAGCATTAATCGGACTGCGCCTTCATGTTGCTGCCAAATGCTCATGACTGTGGTTAGCAGCGTTTTGGGGAGACTGCCGTATTGATAGAATGCGGTTCGCTCTTTACATGCTTGTTTGTTTAAGAAATATTGTGCCCATAAGCCTGCTTTTACTTTAAAAGTTAACCCAATAAGATATTTGCATCCAAGATTGTCTTCTTGAAAGTGGTGCTGAATATCTACTAAGTGCCATAAGCGGCTACCTGTAATAGAGAATTCGTTAATTCGACCTTGTTGAGGCCAGTCGATGGAGATAACTAGGGAACAAGCTTGCTGGACAAGATTTTTCATTAAAGCTAGTTTGGCTGCTTTACTTAAATCTTTGCGTTTCTCCATCCCCAAATATTTCTCAATTTGTCGCTCATCGATCGCAAATTCTTGCTCCCAAGGTTGATCTAAGGCTGTAGCATAAGCGGCAAAAATTAGATGTATGCAAGCGGCCCTAATGTCAATCCCCTCAACTGCTGCTAAATCTGTGGCCTTGTCGTTAACTTTAAATGGATCTTGGATGTGAAAAGCGATCGCACCTCGTCCCTGATTGATTTGTCGGCTGTAACTTATATAGCCTTCTTCATCGGTTTCCCAATGTAGCGATGTACGTTGTGCTAATACATTACAAGCTTCCCAAATAGCGATCGCTGAAGCAAATGGATTATTCTTGCCGTTAGAAAACAAATCTAAACTGCTAGCATCTCTCGGTTCTATTTTGCATCTCCCCTTTTTCGACTGCCAAGGAATCGGAGAATTAGTTGGACAAGCTATTACACATTGCGGTTCTGAGTAAAAGCCCTCACAGTTATTACAAAGACCAGGATCAATCCAGTATTCATTGTCCTCTATTCTGATTGCACCCGTAGGACATTGGGGGCGGCAGTTGTCACATCCAACGCAACTGTTGTTAGGAATTGTATAAGGCATTTGGCTCTTTTCCCACTCTAATCGTTGAGATGTCTGGCTCAGGTCTCCCCTGTATGAGTCCTGTTTATTCATGACTCGCTACCACATATCTTTATGGCGAGAATAATTTTTTCTCACCATACTCACTCCCCACATCCATATTTTGAGTTTGCATCCAATTGGAAGCTATTTAAGGCTTTAAAACCGAGCCGGATAAAACTTATTTATTAACTATACATTTCATAAAAATAATGATTAATTTGTTCGTATCGAGCTTAAAGAAAATCTTAATATTTGTTGAAAATCTACTTCAATGAACATTTCTCCTTTACCCATAAAGTGCTTTTAGAAAACATTTAAGCTTTTTGTAATCACATTTCATCTGATTTGTTAATAATTTTAATATTTAATGCATGATAATATTCTGCTACCAAGTTTACAGTTCCTTCATAATTAACTTTACTTTCTTGATGTAAAAGAATAATCTCTTTTGTCATCATTTATCTAAATAGATTAATTAAAATAAAATCAAAATTGTTGGCTTTTAAAATACATATTGCATATATAAAAATGTAACTCACGAACATTTATTTTTGTATTAATTACTACTATTTAGATATATTTATCTGAATAATCAAAAAATAATTGAAAAAAAATATCATCACTCTTATAGAGATATTTGTATCTTGTAGAAATAATAATTATCCATACACAGTAGTAATTAGATACTTTAGCTCCCTACAACTAGACAATTATTATCAATAATCCTTATCTATAATTTGAAATTAAAAACAATATAATTTTGTGTTCAAAGTCATCGAAATTTAATGACTAAAAAGTAATTTTTGAATATAAACGAATAAAAGATTAGGATAATATGATGATTAATGCACAAACAGATTGAAAGGCAAAATTGCCGAAGGATTATTCATGGCACAGCTAACAGGTTTGACATTTGGCGGTAAGGCTTGGACACCAAAATTTGCTCAAGAAATTGATAAGGACAAATGTATCGGTTGTGGCAGATGCGTTAAAGTATGCGGTTACAATGTTTTGGGTTTGAAGGCGCTCAATGAAGAAGGCGAATTTGTAGATGATGAAGATGATGATGAAATTGAACGGAAAGTAATGGCAGTTACTTCTCCAGAAAACTGTATTGGTTGTGAAGCGTGTTCACGGATTTGCCCCAAAAATTGCTACACCCATGTTGCATTAAACAACTAAGGTTTTTGAAGTTAGTCAAAATTGTTGTTCATTCAAGGAGGCACTGTTTGTATAAAGCGCAAATGTGCTAGGCAAGGTAACTTGAGGGGAATATTAAATATTTACTGCAACTAATAGAAAGTTCACGGTAAACAAATGCGTAAATCGCAAAATGTCAGTTATTAACAAAATTAAACTTGCTGCTAATATAGCCTAATCAATATTAGGTCTAACAGTGCCCTCTTGGAACAACTAGCTTTTCTGGGAGCAGGGGGCTACCTTTTTCATAGGAGTTGAAATATAATTTGTAAGTTTCTGGGGGAAAGATATGGAAAAAATCTGGAAGTTTCCCCCATTTTTTATGGCTGCACGTTAGAAAGTTAATAAGTGAAAAGGGAATAGGGAATGGGGAATGGGGAATGGGGAATAGATAATAATGCCCAGCGCCTAATACCTAATACCAGAAAATCACATCTTTAAAGACTGTTTACACAGGTAGCATGTATGCAACAAGTTCCTGTTTCACTATGGACTCTGGTTGCTGGGATAGTAGTTACAGCAACTAGTATTTGGATTGGTCAGAATCACACTCTGATGCCGGTGCAAGCATCGTTACAAGCACCTTTGGTAGACGGTTTTTTCAACGTCATGTTTACCATTGCGATCGCACTCTTCTTAGTGGTAGAAGGAACAATTGTACTTTTTCTGATTCAGTTTCGTCGCCGTCGCGGTGATGATACCGATGGTGTGCGAGTAGAAGGCAACGTTCCCTTAGAAGTCTTTTGGACAGCAATTCCAACAGTGATTGTCCTCCTCTTGGGCATCTACAGTGTAGATGTTTTTAACCGAATGGGCGGCTTTGAGCCTGCGGGTCATCCTCATTCAGCAGCTCATGCTACTCATATACCGGGGAGTGCGATCGCAGCCACATTAAGCGATACTGAAGCAACAACAGCCCCGACAATTGCCCCAACAATTGGTATTGGCGCGTCTCCTCAAACTCTAAACAAACCAGCCGACTTAGTTGTTGATGTCAAAGGCATACAGTATGCCTGGTTATTTAGCTACCCTGATAGTGGCATTACCTCTGGGGAATTGCACATACCCGTCGGTGCTGATGTCCAACTCAACCTTTCAGCACAAGATGTAATTCACTCATTCTGGGTACCAAACTTCCGTTTGAAACAAGATGCACTTCCCGGTATCCCTACCGAACTACGATTTGTCGCTACAAAACCAGGTACATATCCCGTAGTTTGTGCTGAGTTGTGCGGTGGTTATCATGGTTCAATGCGGACACAAGTAATTGTCCACACACCAGAAGAATATGATAGCTGGCGGACAGAAAACCAAATTGCTCAACGGGAAAACCTCAATCAAGTGGTTGCAATTAATCCAGCCGACTTATCAACATCAGAGTTTCTGGCTCCTCACACCCATGATATGGGCATTAGTGCAGCAACTCTAGAGTCATTGGTCATTGGTCATTAGTCACTTGTACTGAGCGTAGCCGAAGTATTGGTCATTGGTCATTAGTTACTGGCAAATGACAACGGACAAAAGACAAATGACAAAGGACAAAGGATAAAAATATGACACAGGTAGAATTTCCTCGGAATACTCCACCAGAAGAAAAGAAACCGAAAATGGTGGCTGGCCACGCTTCCCATCCGAAGGCGTGGAAATGGCAGGACTATTTTACATTTAATGTTGACCACAAGGTTATTGGTATCCAATACTTAGTGACGGCGTTTGTGTTCTATCTCATCGGCGGACTGATGGCTGTTGCTATCCGTGTCGAATTAGCAACACCAGAAGCAGACGTACTCGATCCCAATTTGTATAACGCTTTCATGACCAATCACGGGACGATTATGATCTTCCTGTGGATTGTTCCTAGCGCCATTGGGGGGTTTGGTAACTATTTGGTGCCGTTAATGGTCGGTGCTAGGGATATGGCTTTCCCGAAGCTGAATGCGATCGCCTTTTGGTTAAATCCACCAGCCGGATTACTCATATTAGGTAGTTTCATTTTTGGCGGTTCCCAATCTGGTTGGACAGCTTACCCACCTTTGAGTTTGGTAACAGCACCAATTGCTCAAACTATGTGGATACTTGCGATCGTCTTGGTGGGAACTTCTTCAATTTTGGGTTCACTGAACTTTGTGATCACCATTTTGATGATGAAGGTTCCTAGCATGAAATGGGATCAAGTACCCCTATTTTGCTGGGCAATCTTGGCAACCTCTCTACTGGCGCTTCTCTCCACACCTGTATTAGCAGCCGGTTTAGTGCTGCTGTTGTTTGACCTCAACTTTGGTACCTCCTTCTTTAAACCAGATGCAGGCGGTAACGTTGTAATTTATCAACACTTATTCTGGTTTTATTCTCACCCGGCAGTATATTTAATGATTCTGCCCATCTTCGGTATCATGTCGGAGGTAATTCCAGTTCACTCGCGTAAGCCAATTTTTGGTTATAAAGCGATCGCTTATTCTAGTGTAGCCATCTGCGTTGTCGGTTTATTCGTCTGGGTACACCACATGTTCACCAGTGGTACACCCGGCTGGATGCGGATGTTCTTCACTATCTCTACCCTCATAGTTGCAGTTCCCACTGGCGTGAAGATTTTTGCCTGGGTTGCTACCCTCTGGGGTGGTAAAATCCGCTTCACAGGTGCGATGCTTTTCGCCATTGGCTTGTTGTCAATGTTTGTCATGGGTGGCTTAAGTGGTGTGACAATGGGAACAGCCCCCTTTGATGTTCACGTCCACGACACATATTATGTAGTAGGACATTTCCATTACGTTCTGTTTGGTGGTTCCGTGTTTGGCATTTACGCCGGTATTTATCACTGGTTCCCCAAAATGACCGGACGAATGCTGAATGAAAACTTGGCACGCATTCACTTTGCCCTGACTTTCATCGGTACTAATCTGACCTTTTTACCCATGCACGAATTGGGTTTAAAAGGAATGCCGCGAAGAGTGGCAATGTATGACCCCCAATTTATCGACCTCAATCAAATTTGTACCTTTGGTTCATTTGTTTTGGCGATATCGGTAATTCCTTTCACCATCAACATGATCTACAGTTGGCTGAAAGGGCCTTTGGCTGGTGATAATCCTTGGCAAGCTTTGACCTTAGAATGGACAACTAGCTCACCACCTGCAATTGAAAACTGGGAAGTGTTGCCGGTTGTAACTCATGGCCCTTATGACTACGGTCATGATAACAGGCTTGAAATACAGCCATCTGCAACGCCGGAAGCTAATGCTTAGGTAGATAAAGTGAGTAATGCGATCGCACTCAAAGTCACTAAAACTTCTAGTCATTAGATTTGAGAACTCAAAACTCCAAGCTTGGAATACGAAACTTCAAGCTTGGAACACGAACGCCCGAATTCAATAAACGGACACCCAAATTCAATAAACGGATGCCCGAATTCAATAAACGGATGCCCGAATTCAATGAACGGACGCCCGAATTCAATGAACGGACGCCCGAATTCAATAAACGGATGCCCGAATTCAATGAACGGATACCCGAATTCAGAAAACGAAACTCGGAATTTTGAAAATTCTTGAATAATTCAAGAGTTTGGCTAAACAAGGATTTTGGATAAAGAATAGAAATTTATACCAATTCTCCAAAATGAAGCAACAGATGTAAATCAGGAAAGTCTTGCTGCATCTAAGTTTCTTAATTGCGTTATTAGCGGAGTGGGGCGTAGCCCATTGCGAATTGCGAATTGGTATTAGCTGGTTCAGACTTCATTCTTTATTCAAGCTTCCACAACAGACAGAGTAGATTGTATTGTCAAAAAATCTATGACTATAGCTACAACCACAAGCGAAGATCACAGTGCAGGACACGAAGAACATCCAGATTTAAGAGTCTGGGGATTGTTGACGTTCCTCGCTTCTGAATCCCTAATGTTTGGGGGATTTTTTGCCACTTATTTGTTTTTCCGGGGTACTACAGCAGTTTGGCCTCCAGAAGGAAGCGAAGTAGAACTACTCGTACCAACGATTAACACCATTATTCTGGTGTCTAGTAGTTTCGTCATTCACTTCGGTGATACGGCGATTAAAAAGAATAACGTTAAGGGAATGCAACTGTGGTACGCAATTACCGCAATCATGGGGGCAATTTTCTTAGGTGGTCAGGTTTATGAATATTCAACTTTAGGATACGGACTGACTACCAACGTTTTTGCCAATTGCTTTTATATCATGACTGGATTCCACGGTTTGCACGTTTTTGTGGGACTGTTATTGATATTACGTGCATTGTGGCGATCGCGTCTTCCCGGTGAATATTCTGCAACCAATCATACTTTCATCGAAATGACAGAAATTTACTGGCACTTCGTAGACATTATTTGGATTGTTTTATTCACCTTGGTGTACGTTCTTACTTTGTTTTAAAGGGGAGTGGGGAGTGGGGAGTAGGGAGTGGTGAATATTTCTACTCCCTACTCCCTATTGCTATTCTTCTTTTTACCTTAGTCTACGTTCTCACTTTGTTTTAAATAGGGTATGTAGCACACCCTCATTTCCCCCACTCCCCATTCCCTACTCCCTACTCCCCAGTTACCAATATGCAAGCTAATACAAATAAATTCTCATGGTTCCAGGTTCCAGAGGACATCAAAAATCTATTAATTTTAGCTGCACAAACCTGGGAGAACACATCAGAATCAGAAAAATATATTCAACAAGCTTTAGCCAAAACTGGTGATAATACAGATGTCTTGGTAGCAGCATATAGATTTTTTTATTATAAGAATAATTATTCTCTTGCATTACAAACAACAACTAAATTATTAGATAAAATTAAAGAAATAGAAAACTTGCCTGATGACTGGGAGCAACTTAAGCCGATATTAGTCAATCGCAAAGAAGACCCACAAATTCGATTGTACTTAAATGCTTATGCTGCTTCTGGATTAGTACTAGCAAAGTTAGGAGCAATCGAGGAAGCGAAAGAAATCAGCACCAAAGTCAAAGAGATAGACGAAAAGCATGATTTTGGAGCCGGAATTCTCCTGGATATTTTGACACGTCCAGCAGAAGAAGATGATTAATCAATCAATGCACATCTCGACAAGACAATGTGCATTGTAGAGACGCGATTCATCGCGTCTATATAGAGTGGGGAGATAACGAGAATACCCCATACCCCATACCCCATTCCCCATTCCCAATTCCCAATTCCCTTTTAGTGAACAATCATGAACAATTGGTTATCTACCACATCATATTCCTCATACTCCCTATTAGGAGCAGCTACTGATAGCAATTCTATCATTCCTCCTATCACCATACCTACTCAACTTCCTGGAGGTACTAATATTCCTAATGTCTCTCCGATCATCATCATCCAATCTTCTCAGCTATCAACTTAAAACTTATGAAAGGTAAGGATTGGCTGCTAACGGGGGACGGTCATTATCAAGCCTGTAAAGCTGTAAGAGCATGGGATTTATTGAGAGAAAACTATCGTGTTTATCGGTTTTTAACTGAAATCGAAGATGTTCTCAATAGTGTGGACGATCAAACCAGTCGTCTGCCAGAAATCCGAATGCTTGTAAGGCGTTTAATAGTAAATTCCTACTGGGTGCGAAGTCAATATTTAGAACCTTCGCCCAAAACTGGAACCTCTGTTTTACTCCTATACGATGAATTGGGTTTTCCGTTAACAGTGCAGACAGTAACATTTGCACCGGGAACCCGATCAACCATTCATAATCATGGGACGTGGGGAGTTGTGGCGGTGTTAAAAGGTCAGGAAAAAAATACTTTTTGGCGACACACTCCTAGCCCAGAATCTCAGGACAAAATTGAACAGACGGGAGAGATAACTCTATTTCCAGGGGATATTATTAGCTTTACTCCTGATGCAATTCACAGTGTAGAAGCAATGGGTGATGAACCAACTGTGACTTTTAACATTTACGGCGAAACTGATCCGAGTGAGAGATTTGAGTTTGACCCGGTTAAGTGTAGTGCTAAAAACTTTTAGCATCACACGGTAGGAGCGCACAAATGTGCGCCCTTAAAAACGAATAATTTTACAGCGAGGTAGTTGAATGGCAAGAGTAATTTTCTATAGCAAACCAGGCTGTAAAGGTGGTACTAAGCAAAAAGTTTTGCTAACAGCTGCTGGTCATGAGGTGATACCATACAACCTGTTAACTGAACCTTGGACAGTTGAGCGGTTGCGTTCATTTTTCGGCGATCGCCCCATAGCCGAATGGTTTAATCTTTCCGCCCCAAAGGTAAAATCTGGTGAGGTGGTTCCTGAAAAAGTGGATGAACAAACTGCTTTGGCGCTGATGCTGAAAGAACCGTTGTTGATTCGCCGTCCTTTGTTAGAAATAGGCGAACAACGCGAGGTAGGGTTTGATGTACAAAAAATTGATGCTTGGATTGGCTTACAAGCTGTGGATGAATCCTTGCAAGAAATCAGCGACAAGCTTATGAAGCAAGATTTGCAAAACTGTTCCCACGGTAAAGACCATAATCATGATCGCGGTTCTCAACAACACCAAAAACAAGGCAACTGTAAACATTAGATTTCTTGCAAAAGTCCCTCACACCCCACCCCCAGCCCCTAACTAATAGTGCGGGATTGTTCTGCTGAGGAATGGCGGAGGCTGCTGGAGTATGAACTAGTATCGGAACGGGAGTTAGTCGCGGCGTAGTCGGAATGATTTAGGCGATTGCATACTCTAAAGGTGTGCGATCGCCTAAAAAACTACTATCATACGCATCAATTATGATGGAGACTGCCTGCTTTAGGAGAGTATCAATTAAATAAAGTTGATCCTTACTTTTCCAATATTTACAAGTAAATCTACTTAGAAAATTAACTTTATAGTTAATATTTTAATTTGTTAACTTAAATAGATGATTTTTTTCAATACGCGTATTATTTTATCTGTTAACAGGTACGTACAATGTAAACCAATGACCTACTATCATCGGTTTAGATAGTATGGCTTAGGATAGCGAAAGTTAATACTGACTATATCTACCAGATTTGAGCAGCTTTTGCACTTTGTGTTACGCTGCCGATGTAAGGAAGTTGGGCGTTTACCTACTGCGCCGTTAGAGGATGTTTGAAAAGTCAAAATCTATACTAAAAACCTCGCTTCCATTCCTCTCTCCTACAAGGCTATCTATTAGTCACATCTTTCATTACAATTTTATAACCCTTGTTTTGCAAGCATCTTGAACATTGAGGTGTCAGGCATACTTGACAAGTTGGCTCTTAATATTCTCGCTAAAATTAGGTTTTTATTAAGAATTAACGACGAACGAATAAGGGTTATAAAAATGTGAATGAATACTCTGTCAAATGTTAAGAAAGATCCGGGTAAGGGATAGCCTACAAGGAGAGAGGCTTTGAAACCCCCATTGCCTTGTAGGAAACTCAGTATCCCCACGGAGTGGGGATTAGAGTCAGGGGGCTAGGGGGTTAGGTTTTCGAGGCTTTGATGTTACCAAAAATACTTTTCAAACATCCTCTTAGATTTTTCTTTACGTTTATAGAACTAGCCCTTTCAAGGTGACAAACGAAGATACATTGTTCCAGTGCTAGCACCTTGAATCCTCCACTCAGATTTGGGGATTTTTGAAGGTCGAAATAACCAATCTTCGTTTCAAATTTCACCACCTTGAAAGGGCTAGTTTATAGAACTTATGCACTGTACAAAAAGATCGGATTATGCATAATGAACGCGGACAGATCTATTGTCTGTATTTGCGGGTCAATTGCACTGCGGCTGCAAAAAGCTTCAGCTATCTACAATCCACGTTTCATCTTCCGCTAGTGAATAAATTGATTTCACTTACACCTATATAAGAAGTAGAACGAGGGCTGATGTCCTCGCTAGTTCAAAACTCCGACAAAGTTGAGGTATCTGTGTCTACTATGGTAAGCACCACACAATCAAAATTTTGTCAAGGCGTAAGTTCTAGTTTATTAAAATCGTGTCCTATTTGGTGCGTATCTCGGCTCTATCCTTAATTTGTAGGAGTTTAGTATGTTTAATAGTTTCTCTCGGCGTCGAATTGTAAAGGTAGCGATCGGTTTTGTTGCCGGAATTGCTTGTATAGTACAAACTCAGACGATTATGCAAGCACAAAGTACAGATGGTGTAATTACAAATGGTATATACACAATACGATCCCTTGGCACTACACCCGGTCCCGACTATTTAGATGGTAGGACAGGTAACGGCATGGTTGGGCTGGCTCCTACTTTCACTGGAGGATTTACAGGGGCTAGGTGGCAAATAGTTAAAAGAGGTTCCTACTACACAATACGCTCCTGTGGCACTACACCCGGTCCCGACTATTTAGATGGTAGGACAGCTAACGGCACGGTTGGGCTGGCTCCTACTTACACTGGAGGATTTACAGGGGCTACGTGGTCTATAATTTTTACAGGTACCTACTTCGTAATACGATCGAATGGCATTATTATACCCCGCTACATTTATTTAGATGGTAGGACAGCTAACGGCACGGTTGGGCTGATTATTCCTCCCAGTTCTTTCGAGAGAGGATTTACAGGGGCTAGGTGGTCTATTACCCGTACTAATGAGTCCTGTCCGGGCCGCCCAGGCTAACGATTTTACCGCCATGCCAGTAAGCTGAGTTTTGCATGGTAGCTAAACCACATCTAGTGCAGCATAATCTGAAATTGTACATTTCTTGTGGGGTGGGCGACACGAGCGCCCATGCAATTTTTATGTGGTATTGGCAAAGCTAACAAGGGACTTGCACCGAATGAAACGCTAGGGCTAAATGAGAGGGACAGGAAGTTCATTACTGCGTTGTCCCTCTTGTCTCTTTACCGCACCCCAGCAGTTTCTAAAGACAAGTCTTGAAACATGGGTGTGCTGAGGTAACGTTCACCAAAGGAAGGCTGAATCATCACGATTAAACGTCCGGCATTTTCTGGACGTTTACCTACTTGAATTGCAGCACACAAAGCTGCACCAGAGGATATCCCAGACAATAAGCCTTCTTCTTTTGCCAAACGTCGCCCATAAGCGATCGCTTGTTCATCGCTGACTCTAATTACTTCATCAACCAATTCTAGGCGGAGAACATCGGGGATAAATCCGGCACCAATACCTTGAATTTTGTGTGGCCCGGCTTCACCACCGGAGAGAACTGGGCTATTGCTGGGTTCAACTGCGATCGCTTTAAAAGTCTTCTTACGCTGTTTAAGTACTTCTGCAACCCCAGTAATTGTCCCACCAGTACCTACCCCAGCAATGACAATATCAACTTCCCCGTCTGTATCTGTCCAAATTTCTTCTGCGGTGGTTTCCTGGTGAACTTTAGGATTGGCAGGGTTGCGAAACTGTTGCAGCATAAAAGCATCAGGAGTATTAGCCACAATTTCTTCAGCTTTGCGAATAGCTCCCCGCATTCCCTCAACGCCTGGTGTCAATTCCAAAGAAGCACCATAAGCCCTGAGCATAGCCCGTCGTTCTTGGCTCATCGTCTCTGGCATTGTTAAAATCAAACGATAGCCACGCGCTGCTGCTACCATCGCTAGAGCAATTCCTGTATTACCAGAAGTAGGCTCAACCAAAATAGTCTTTCCAGGCTCAATTGAACCAGCTGCTTCTGCTGAGAGTACCATACTTAACCCAATGCGGTCTTTCACCGAAGCTGCTGGGTTCATCCCTTCTAATTTGACAACTATCCTTGCTACTACTCCCTCAGCTTGAGGAATCTTGTTCAGTTGAACTAAAGGAGTTCGTCCAATTAGTTCTGTTATGTCTTGAGCAATCCGCATTATTTAGCTCCTAAAATCCTAAATCTTAGTACAGAGTATTTACTTATAACAATAAGCTTTTGTGTATTTAATTTGCAGTTTAGTGTCAATGAGTGCATATACTATGTATTCTAACTAAATTACAAAATATGAAAGTTTAGGAAGAACCTTTTTCAGATGTTCCCCTTGATTCTCACTTCAGCAGAGGGCTAGCTTGCCATACTTATATTTTACCATTTGGAATTGCTGACTATTGCTTATTGGGCATAAATTCTGTATATATGCATAATTTTTACCATTATTTTCAATCTCTTCTATATGTTATAGAAATATAATTTACTTGCATAACATTTAATTGTTTATTCTAATTTATTAGTCTATCTTTATCAAAAGACATTGATATTTTCTTTTGAGTGCAGTTTTTGTCTTCTAAAAAATGCATTATAAACAGTCCTTAATCCTTGCCTACACTGCTTTGAGGTTGAGTACAGAACTACCAGCGCCCCACCTCGTAAACACTAGAACCCCATCCTAAAAACACTAGCACCCATACCCCAATTAATTTTTGCAATACTTATCAGGCAGGGATTACAGACTTTGAGTACTATTCTAATGAATTTAATAATCTTAACGGGGCTAGGGTAAACTGTTTTGTGGAGAGCGGCTGATATAAATCGTATAGGATTTACGCAGAGATTCCCCTCTACCCCCCAACATTCCTGGGCGAAAGCTTAGTGAACTAGGGGGGACTTCTTAATCTCTCTTTTGAGAGGAGGATGAAATCAGGTTCTCTAAATCTAAGCGCGTTATTTCTGACTGATTAATCCTACGTTTTGTGAAAAGCTTGGTAACTTTTCAGTAGTCCGTAGTCAGTGATAATTGTAAAAATGACTGGCAACTAACAATTGTAAAACTACCATTTACACATATTTTAATATCAAAACTGTTTGAAAAGTAGAAATGTATAGCTACTTAAAATAAACAGCAAAAGATATTTTCTTGCTGAGTGCATACTACCTAGCAAGGGAGAGCCGAGATGAAAGCAAAACTTTTAAATCTTCTCACAGTTTGCGTAGTTACCTTAGTAGTGCTTTCTCCAGGAGTAGTAGTATTTGGCATAGTTTGGGAGCGACATTTGGAGTTAGTAAAATCCCAGAATTTAGCCTGCGAAGTTAACAAGACTAGTAGAAATGCTCCTATCTTGGCTCCCCGGACAGAGGGTACACATTCCCCTCAGACTAGCATCCAATCCTCTGACCGTAATGTGATTCATCAAATGCTGACTGTTGCTGAACAATATAAATTTGCCACGATCCTACAATGGTTCTTCTTGCTAACCCCTATTTGTATTGGGTTAGGGATTCTTTTTTACGACAGATATCTTGTTCATCGTGCTGCTGTTTTAAAAGAACAAGTTGAAATGTTGGAAAGACTATGGCAGCACAGTATCGAACAGTAACTAATTCACAATTAACTCACTAAAATTAAGAAGCTTACTATGTCAGAACAACGCCAACAACTGTATTTCAATCTGATTGATGAGCTACTTAAATGTCCTAATGGTCAAGAACCAGAAGTTTTGGAAAGTAAGCCAGAATTAATTGATTCTGGTTTTGTAGAGACAATGCTACAAGTAGCAACTATGTTTGCTCATGAAGGCAATCAAGATGGTGCTAAGTTTTTATTTTTTGTAGCGCGTGAGCTAGCTAAAGAACTGGGTTTATACCCGGAAGTTTCCAATCCTGAAGTTGCAAACACTGAAGCTGCAAATAAGGAGTAAAAATGCTGTTGACTTCAACGGATGCAGGGCAGATAGCTTTAGAACTGCTCATGGCAGATTGGAATATTTCAGAAGAGAATCGGGAATGGTTTACAATCTTTAACTCTCGTTTGATTGGCGAGAGTTGGTACACTGTAGAATTAGGTGTAGAAGGATTTCCCGATCGATGGTTTATTCAAGTATATGACAATGGAGTGTGCGATCCAAACTATACATTTATATCACCAATCCGTGATTATGAAGGATTTACAGACTTTGTAAATGTGCCGGATATTATAGCAGAGGTATTAGTTTGTGAACGTAATGCTCGATAATAATTAAAAAGACAAAATTTAGAATTCAATATTAAAATATGCTATTTAAATGCATTTTATTTGAATTCATAATTTTCGATATTAGAGTATTTAGGTGCATCTTCCTTTTGCAAATATCCTTCTAGATTATAAATCGTGCTTAGTCTTGCAAACCAAGTTCGCCTATGCTGACTAAGAAAACAAGCGACTGGGTTAAGCGCTAGTAGCTAGTAGGTTGGGTTGAGGAACGAAACCCAACAAAGCCCCGGAAATGTTGGGTTGTGCTTTACTTAACCCAACCTACAATTTTATACAAAGCCAAATGTATGTCGTATAGCTGCGAATTATATTCGCCTAGACTAGGGGTATTCCAACCAATACTTTCATATTTAAATATAAAGATGCTTTACGCGAATCTGAGGTAATACTAAACAATGTATGCCTCTTTTTTTTGTAGTATTTAATATTTTATTTAAGCCTATTAGGCTATTTTGTAATGTTTAATTGATAAAATTATGTTATATTAAATAGCGTGATGGACGCTACAGAAATATCAGTTCCAATGATTGCTGAAGATATCTTAGCCAAAGAATTCACAAGAGTCCTCAACGAATACTACCCAAAAGTTGGAGAATTACTAGACGGGTGTTATGTGAAAGTCATTACCTGTTTTTGGGGACGACCTGCGAGACGCCTGCAATATATAGGAATTTATTGCTCTGACGAAATGATTTCTTGTGTGCAAGCTCATAAAGAAATACTCAGAGAAGTAGCAGACAACATGGGTCTAGTACAGGTAGTCTGCATGAATGCCAAACGATTATTGCGCGACCCGATGTCGAATATCAAACACAATAACCCACGTCTATGGTTGGAGTTGCAGTGGGTTGCAAATTAGTCTTTGAGCGCATTAATTGAGAGGAGTAAAGGTGTTTGTGGTGAAAACTTTATTCCTCAAAAATTTAAGCACGCTTAGTGCTTACTACGAACCTATCGACCACAAGAATAGCCAGCACAAAGTATTAACGCAAGTAATGAAAACTGGAATTTTCTGCAATTACGATAATCATCACCAAGATGCTCGTCGTGCCATCTTTGAGCAAGTCACGCTGATAAAACAGGCAGAAAGTTTAGGTTTTGAAGAAGCCTGGGTGAGTGAACATCATTTTAGTGAATCCAATCTCAGCCCCTCTATGTTGCTGTTAATGGCACACTTGGCGGGGCTGACTTCAACTATCCAATTAGGCACTGCGGCGGTATTACTGCCATTCCATAACCCGATTCGGGTAGCGGAAGATATCGCCACTCTGGATCACCTGTGCAATGGACGATTATTATTTGGAGTTGCCAAAGGCGGCCCCTTTCCCCAACAAAACAAGCATTTTGCGACACTCCCAAGTGAATCCCGTCCCAGGATGCTAGAGGCGATCGCACTGGTTCAAAAGCTTTTATATGAAACTGATGTATCATTTAATGGCAAGTATTATCAATGCGATCGCTTAACAATTTACCCAAAACCATTGCAGAGTCAAATACCAGTGTATGTTGCCACTGGTGGTGATGATGGTATCGAGTTTGCTGCTAAACATTCCTTCAGCTTGATGGGTGGGCCGCCATTCTCCCTACAGAGATTAAAGGATACTGTTGCTAAATATCGAGCCTTAAATTCTAGTGGTGCAGAAAACTTCGTGTTGGCACGCTTTTTTTATGTTGGCAAAACATTTGATGAGGCAGTGAGTGAGGCATTACCTTTCATCCGCCAATTTAGCAAGAAAATGACAGCTAATTCGGCTGAAGTATTGCAAAATAGTGCGAATCCCAACCAAAAACCATTCGATCGCACAAACATTTGTTTCGACGAAGATTATTTGATTGAGAACTCAATTATCGGTGATGTGGAGACTTGTCGAGACAAAATCAAGAAATTTCAAGACGAATTAAATTTAGGTACGTTAGCACTCAAACCCTCGTCTTCGGATATGCAAAAAAACCTGGAGAGTTTGACGCGCTACAACCAAGAGGTGCGAAATTATGTCTTCTAAACTATATCAGCTTCCTCCCGATGATTTACCGCCATCTGAGGTAACAAAAGAGGATGGAATGCTGCAAATGGAGCTAGAACAGTCTACAGGCAGATGCTTCTATCAAGCCTGCGATCGCATTACGCGAGTCCTGTTATCTAATTGCCAGTGGTATGTCACAACAAATGCTAGTATTCTAACATTAATTGTTGACTGTCCTGACTTAGTATCTTACTGGCATATAGTCAGCAATATTGCTCAGTTAGGTAATAGATTAGAGCGGTTTGCTAGCAACGGTAAAATCCGCGTTTATCCGCCATTTGGCAAGGGGATGCCGTTTGAAATCAGCGTAAATGAAATATCAGCTTATCGAGATTGGCTTTGAGGTAAATAGAAACTGGGAATCACACAAAATATAGCTGTCTTACACCCTGTACTCCTAAAGTGCAGGGTGTTGTAATTGTAGAATAGTTGCAATATGGTATATGTTTAATTTTGTCCCCAACAAATAAGTCTTTGGGATGAATAAGTACCGTAATAAGGCGGTTCGTTAAAAAAATTAGCTTTGACAAAGAGTTAAGCCTTAATTTAACTTGTATTGTAATCGTTGATTTTCCTCATGAATTAACCAAGGTCAAGAAAGTCTCTAGGAGTAATTATCTGGTTTTCATATTCGGCTAGGATATTGAGTGATAAAAGGTCTTGATCTCCTGTAAGCAAAAACTCGGCGCTGGAATCTTTAGCAAGTTCTAAAAATTTGTTGTCGTCTGGATCTCTACAGATTTTTACTTGAGATTTTATTTCTATAAATTTGCTGTATTTTTTAACTACATCCAAAAAATCCTGCCGTTCTTCATCTGAGATATATTTATCAAACTTACGTTTGTAAATTCGTGTCTTTAATTCTTGATAAGTTTCATCGCTTTGAGCAATAAAGAATTCTTTATAGACTTTATCTAGGGCTTTACGGGCTGTTCCATCAGGACTCAGTGCAGCACTAAGTAAAACATTTGTGTCAATGACAATTAGTTTATGATTCATCGGCAAGTAGTTCTTCTAGCATTTCTTCGGTTAGTCCTTTAGCTTGAGCATTTCTGCCGATTCTTTCAAAAACACTAAGTAAATCCTCATCTTTATTTTTTGAAGAATTTTTCTTTATTTCTTGAATAAGTTCTTCTTGTTTTTGTGCTGGTAATTGTAGGACAAGATTAAGAATTTGCTCAAAGGTTAGAGGAAGTTGATAGGTTTTTTGATTCATAGTAGGTTCTGCGGTTAGCGGATAGGGACTTGACGCACATTTATATTTTACCTGTGACGAATTTCGGGAAATACTAGTTTTTATAAAAAATTAGAAACGAGATATTTACTCATTCTTGGGGCAAAGCTGATGGTAAAAGTTTATAAATTTAAACCAGGTTTTTTATTCCAAAGCTTTGCCCAAATACTAGTGCTTGCTTACGCCAAAATTGCCATTCCTGAAGGAGGCAAATCAATTCGCACAGTTGCGCGACGGTCGTCATGATGTTGTACAGCTACAGTTTGTCCGCGCGGAGGGTAGCGTAAATATGAATCACTCCAATCACTCTTGTATAAAAAGGTCATAGTCGAGTCTGGAGGATGCATATAAGTATCTACTGTCACTTCTGCACCGCGATTTTCTAAGCCGTTAGTATTCAGCACCATCAACACTTCTGTGTCAAATAAAGTCTGTGACCAAGCAACTAATTCACCTTGTCCGGGAATCGAGAAAGGGGAGTCATAAAAGGATGTTTCGCGTAGGTAGTGATGTCCACGGCGCAATGCTTTACCAATTTTATCTTGACTGTTGCGGATACGAGCGATCGCAGCTATCCGCAAATAGGTAGGATGGTCAATATCGAAGAAATGACAATCTGCTGTTTGAAATGCGCCAAAAGCACCGCCAAACATTGCTTCTTTGATATATCTATCTTCGCCAAACCTGCCACCTTCTATGCTGTTATCGTGATAGCCTTCATTGCCATCAAAAGCCTGTTCTGTTCCATAATAAATAGCAGGAATTCCTGGCGTAGTTAATTGCACACCGACAGCATGAGCAACTTGTTCATAAAGATTAAGTACATTACTGTTTGCGGCAAATCGTTGCTTATGAGTACGGAATGACATATCATAATCATCCAAAATGGAGACATGATATGTCCCAATTTGGCGGTATTCTCCAGCCAGGTTTTTTTCGCTATATAAATCGAAAAATTGCTTTGGATGTACTAACCCTTTTGCAAATGCAGTCAATTCGTTAGGAGCATGTACGCTGTCTAATACAGCACTGAGGTTGCGACCAATAATGTCTATGTACGCACCAGCCATACTACCGGAAGTCATTTCCCCAGTTAATAAAAAATTGTCTTTACCGATAGATTCAGCGTATTCACGAATTGCAGTGCAGAATTTGCGGGAATCTTCTGGAGAAACATGCTTGAGGCTATTTACCCTAAAGCCATCGCAGTCAGAAAGAGCAATCCAATATTGATAAACTCTTGCTAAGGCTGCGATCGCATCATTTTTGTAAAACCAGTTATCAGCGTTCTGGTTGTATACTACATCAAGGATGACATACATCCTGCGATCGTGGGCAGCATCAATTAAATCTCTTAAATCTTGACGAGTGCCAAAGTGGGGGTCAATATTTAAGAAGTCTTGGATGCGATCGCTGTGATAAGCTTCTAATTCAGAATGTTGTTGCCAAGGTGGACTAATCCACAGCGTTGTTACTCCCAATCGCTGCAAATAGTCCAATTTACTCTTAATTCCTCTAAGAGTACCACCAACAAACTTTGTCCCTGCTGCCATCCAGTCGGCTTTGTCTTTAACTTGGAATTTTGAAGGGTTGCTGCGGTCAAAAAGTTCCCTTTGATTTTCATTATCGTCACTGAATCTATCTAATATCAATTGGTACAAAAATTGGTCGCGCCAATTGATAGGACTCGGATAAACTCTCCCTCGTGGTTTCAGGTTTGTTTCGGAGAGTTGCTGGGGTGTCAATTCTTCAACTTTAGCCATGAGGATTTACGCACAGATACGAAAATGGCAGTATGCGTTTACAAAGTTACAAAAAATACTTTCAGTTTTCATGAACCCGCAGAGGGATTTTAGAAGTTAGTGGTTTAATTTTATGATGAGAGGTGAAAAATATAGATAAGGAAACGAACCGCCAAGAACGCCATCGCGTAGCGTCTCGTTAGAGAAGGACGCAAAGGGAAGAAAGAAGAAAGAGATATATAATTTTCACAAATAATTTAGGACTGCTATATAATGAATGCAACCTGTATCTTTGTTAAATGCAAGAAAAGTTATGCTACGGTGCATTAATTTGTCTTCTACTTAATTAGGTTTTTGAGAAATCATCTTATAGAGATTATCTAACTGAGTTACTAGTGTTGGAGGAATACTCGTAAAGTGAATATAGAAACTTCCTGTGTTTGCTAGTTTTTCTAAGACTTTGGCATAGATATCTTCACTCACTTGTGTTGAGTTTTGAGATATGAAAAGATTAATTTTAATATTAGTTAACTTATGAGGTACTTCATTAGGGATATCTACTTGTAATTCGGCTCCTTTTGCTGATAGTTTAATTAAACGTCCTGAAAAAACCGGGTTACCCATTTGCTTGTCATGCAAAATAGTGTATATAAACGGAATTTCTTGAGGAACAGGGAAAAATATTTCTTCTTCTTTGGGTAAATAAAGATTGTATCGTCCGCCCACACCATATACTTCGTAAATAGTAATTGGTTGGCTCACACCTTTCGGCTGAACTTGCTTTTGCTCAATAATTTTGACGCTTGACTCTACTTCTTTGAAAGTCTGCTCTGAGATCAGAATTTGACCGCCACTAGTATACGACTCAATGCGATAAGTGAGATTTACTTGACTACCTATGATTCCATATTTAGTCCGCTTCTCGGAACCAATATTGCCGACTATAACTTCACCTGTGTTAATACCAATCCCCATTTCTAATGGTGGCCAGCCGAGGGTTTTCATCTTTTGATTAACGCCACCCATTGCTAATTGCATGGCACAGGCGCAGGTAACGGCTCTGAGAGCATCATCTTCTTTAGCGATCGGCGCACCAAATAATACCAGAATGCCATCCCCCATAAACTCATCAATAGTACCTTGGTAATGATTAATCACATCCGCCATGTATTCCAAATAGAGGTTGAGAATATAAATTACTTCTTCTGGCGGAAAGCGTTCTGAGAGCGCAGTGAAGCCTCGTAAATCAGAGGTGAGAATAGTAATTTTGCGTCGTTCACCACCGAGTTTTAACCTTTCAGGACTTTCTAACAAGTTAGCGACAACCATATCACTTAAATATCGTCCGAAAACTTGGCGAATTAATTGGTTTCTTTTTTCTAATTCAGTATTGGCTTCTGCTAAATCTGTGGTTCGTTCTCTAATTCGATGTTCTAGATTTCTGCCGTTTTCTCGGAGTTTCCCAACAACAAGTGTCAATCCTGAGATTCCTAAGACTGACATACCGCCTAACATGGCAAAGGTTCCTTGGAGACTTTGGTTGGTTTTGGTCATTAAATTATCGAGAGATTGAGAAATCTCCCAGGCTCCAGCAACATCTCCTACTTCCCAGTTTTTCTTTGGACTATTGATATCTGTGTTATGACAAGTTACGCAACTTGGTTTCATAAGGCTGGCTTGTGCAAAATGCAAGGTGGTGTTTCCATTTTGCTTCTCAAGGCGATAAAATTTTTGACGAGGATTTTCTCTCAAGAAGTTGAGTGCGTCGCGCTCAAATACGTCTCTTGCTCCCCCTGTGGTTTTGCGCCAAGGATATGGATAGTTACTGTACAGGCGTACAGACATTTCGGCATTTTTTTCACTAATTTGCTCACCAAGTTCGATCGCAAAAGTTGAGGGTAGGGGGATTGCGCCTTTGGTATTGAGGTAAGCGTGGGTGACGGTAATTCCAGGTACGGCTTTAGCTCGCTCTGCGGCTGCGGCGCTGTAGAGGTCAAATGCTTGAGTTAATGATTGGATATTCAAGGCAGCATTTTGAACTGCTTGGGATTCAATTAAGCTCGACGAAAGCGCAGACATATTAGAAATTGCGATCGCGATCGCTCCACACAACATAATTGTGAGTACAAGAGTAATCCTCTGCAACAGTAAGCGTAAAAATGATTCCCAAATTCGACTAATTAATGGCTGAACCATAAACCTTGTGTAAAGAATTTGTAAAATATTGCGTATTATTTTTGTTATTCTCTGATAAATGAATTATGCCATTCTACTTATAGAATTTAAAGTATATTTAACTTTTGTCGATCGCAGCAATGGATATTGAGCAAGCACTCGCATTTACAGACGCTCTCGTTTTTGCCAAGTCAAGAATTCATTTGAGCGATCTCCAACAAGCTATGTTGCGTGAGTCTTGGTCTTTGGAACGCCAAAGTTACGATCGCATTGCCGATATTTATGGTTATTCTCCAACTTACTTAAAACATGATGTTGGCCCGAAACTATGGAAACTCCTTTCAGAAGTTTTAGCAGAAAAAGTTAATAAAACAAGTTTTAGAACAGCAATTGAGCGTAGATTTAAAATAGAGAATACAACTACCCAATCAAATCAAGTTCAAGAAAATATCTTTGATAATATTGAAGAAAAAATGCAAACAAAATTTGCTGATACTCTGCTAGTTGCAGAAGCAAATACTTCCCATCAAGATTGGGGAGATGCAATCGATGTTGATTTTTTCTACGGAAGGCAAACAGAATTAGCTCAGTTGCAGCAGTGGATTTTGGTTGATCAGTGTCGGCTTATAGCTTTGTTAGGAATGGGTGGAATGGGAAAAACTTCCCTCTCTATAAAGCTGGCACAACAATTACAGAGCGAGTTTAAATGGGTGATTTGGCGAAGTCTGCGAAATGCGCCACCAGTACAAGAGATATTAACAGAGTTATTAAAATTCTTATCTAATCAGCAAGAAATTGATTATCCAGAAACCGTTGAAGGCAAAATTTCGCGTCTGCTGAATTATTTGCGATCGCAGCGTTGTTTAGTAATTTTTGATAATGTTGAAACCATCTTACAGCACAACGATAAATCTAAATCATCTTATATCGAAGGCTATGAAGCTTATGGCGAAATATTTAGACAAATTGGAGAAATTCGCCATCAGAGCTGTTTAATTCTAACAAGTAGAGATCAGCCTTCAGAAGTTCGCCTTTTAGAAGGAGCAAGCTTACCTGTTCGAGCTTTTCAATTGGGCGGATTGCAGAAAACAGAAGCACAAGAACTTTTACAGTTAAAAGGTAATTTTCAAGGTTCAACAGAAGAATGGAATCGGCTAGTTGAAGGTTATGCAGGAAATCCCTTAGCGTTGAAGATTATTGCAACAACGATTCAAAACTTGTTTGATGGCAGTATTTCTGATTTTCTTAAACAGGAAACGTTAGTTTTTGGTAATATTCGCAATCTAATTTCTCAACAATTTGATCGGCTTTCTGAATCTGAAAAAACAGTTATTTATTGGCTGGCTACCTATCGTGATTCTACTTCATTTGCAGAACTGCGATCAGATATTTTTCCACCTATATCACCACAGAACTTAATTGAAGTTCTAGAATCGTTAGAGCAGCGCTCTCTAATTGAGAAAAACAAGCTGACACTGATTGCAAAACATCGGACATTTTCACTTCAGCCGATGGTAATGGAATATGTCACCGAGAAATTAATTGCTCAAGTTTGTCAAGAAATATTGGCAGGTTTAGAAGCGAATGCCAATCAAAAAAATCTGCTATTCAAAACTCATGCGTTACTCAAAGCTACTGCACAAGACTATGTGCGAGAAACACAAGTTCGTTTCATCCTGAAGCCTATTCTTGAACGCTTATTACTAGATCGTTTATTAATAGAAGTTAGCGAAAAAGTCGCAATTGAGAACCTGCTCAGTGAATGTTTAACCAAACTACGAGGTACATCGTCACTCAAAACTGGATATGCAGGCGGTAATATTTTAAATTTACTTTGTCAACTCCAATCAACTTTAACTAACTACGATTTTTCAAATTTAACGATTTGGCAAGCCTATTTACAGGATGTGAATTTGCATAATGTTAATTTTGAATCTTCTGATTTGAGTCAGTGTATTTTTGCTGAAACCTTTGGTATGGTGTTTGCTGGTATTGCTTTTAGCCCAGATGGAACATTATTAGCTACGGGGGATGCAGAAGGTGAACTTCGTCTCTGGGAAGTTGCAACTGGGAAACTTGTTGTCAATTTTGCTGGACATTTAGGTTGGGTTTGGTCGCTTGCTTTTAGTCCAGATGGGCAATTGTTAGCAAGTTGCAGTAGTGACAAAACGATTCGGCTGTGGGATGTCAACACTGGTAAATGTCTGAGAACGTTGTCAGGACACACAAGTTCAATTTGGTCAGTTGCCTTTAGTGCCGATGGTCAAATCCTTGCTAGTGGAGGCGATGAACCAACAATAAGATTATGGAATATCAACACTGGGGACTGTCAGAAAATTTTGTCGGGTCATACAGATCGAATTCTCTCAGTATCATGGAGTCCAGATGGTCAAACTCTAGCAAGTGGCAGCGCCGATTTCACAATTCGACTTTGGAAAATTAATGGAGAATGCGATCGCATTTTAGAAGGACATAGCGATCGCATTTGGTCACTTTCCTTTAGTCCAGATAGTCAAACCCTAGCCAGTGGCAGTGCCGATTTCACAATTCGACTCTGGGAAGTTAGTACTGGAAAGTGCTTCAATATATTACAAGAACATAGCGATCGCGTCCGATCAGTAGTCTTTAGTCCCGATGCCCAAATGCTGGTTAGCGCCAGCGACGATCAAACTGTGAGAATTTGGGATAATACAGGGCAATGCCTGAATATTTTACCAGGACACACCAACTCTGTATTTTCAGTTGCTTTTAATGCAGATGGTCAAACTATTGCCAGTGGTAGCACAGACCAAACTGTAAAACTATGGGATGTCAGTACAGGTAGATGCTTTAAAACCTTAAAAGGCTATAGTAACTCTGTATTTTCAGTTGCTTTTAATGGAGATGGTCAAATTGCTAGTGGCAGCACAGACCAAACTGTAAGATTATGGGATGTCAATACCGGGATTTGTCTAAAAAAATTCACCGGACATAGTGGCTGGGTAACTTCCGTAGCGTTTCACCCAGATGGAGATTTGCTAGCCAGTAGCAGCGCCGATCGCACCGTTCGGATTTGGTCAGCTAGCACTGGGCAATGTCTACAAATTTTGAAAGGTCATGTAAATTGGGTGCAATCAGTTGCCTTTAGTCCTGATAGACAAATCTTAGCAAGCGGCAGTGACGACCAAACCATTCGCTTATGGTCTGTCAGTACAGGAAAATGCCTCAACATATTGCAAGGCCACTCCAGTTGGATTTGGTGTGTTACCTTTAGCCCCAATGGTGAAATAGTCGCTAGCAGTAGTGAAGACCAAACCATTCGTCTGTGGTCGATTTCCACTGGTGAATGTCTCCAAATTTTAGAAGGACACACTAGTAGAGTCCAAGCGATCGCTTTTAGTCCAGATGGGCAAATCCTCAGTAGCGCTAGTGAAGATGAAACAGTTCGTCTGTGGTCAGTTAATACAGGTGAATGCCTCAATATTTTTCAGGGACATAGTAATAGTGTTTGGTCAGTTGCTTTTAGTCCAGAAGGTGATATTTTGGCAAGTAGCAGCTTAGATCAAACAGTGAGAATTTGGGATAGGCATACAGGGGTTTGCCTGAAAGTGCTGCCTGTCATGCCTCATGCAATGCGATCGCATATTGCATTTGGTAAATATACAGAACATTATGCGATCGCTAGCGGCAGCCAAAACGGAACTATTCAGATTTGGGATGCCCAAACGGGCGAATCTTTAAAAACACTCAATCCTGACAGACCTTATCAAGGAACCAACATTACAGGCGTAACAGGAATCACCACAGCTCAAAAAGATGTCCTCAAAGTCTTAGGTGCTTTCGAGATTTGAGTTATAAATTACACAAACAATAGTCGATGCAATCAAGATGCAGGTCGATGCAATCGATGTGCAAGTTAATGCAATCAATGTGCAAGGCGATGCAATCAATGTGCAGGTCGATGCAATCGATGTGCAAGTTAATGCAATCAATGTGCAGTTCGATGCAATCGATATGCAGGTCGATGCAATCAACGTGCAGGTCAAAATAGTTATACCAATTGCAAAAAACAATGTGACAAATAGACCATTTGTAGAGACGCGATTTATCGGGTCTTCAAAGACCAGTTATCTACATCGATAACTTTTAACTGAACCGTATTGGTTATAAGTACACCGTAGAGAGATATACAGAGAGAGGTTTTACAGATACCGTGCTTGTCCTCTGCTTCAACCTTAATTTTTTAGACGAATTCGACTTAATTATCTCCTTAATTTTCCATAACTTATCCTCATCGACGCGATCGGGCTACAAACCTAAAGTAGAGGAGTCCTGAAAAACGAAAGGGAAAACTACCCAAAAACAGGACATTTCCCAACTTAAAACGAGGTCTATCGCCTCATCAAAAACATTATTTTCAAGAATTAAGGAGAAATTCAAATGGGAACATACACTGGTGATAATACTAACAATACATTTATAGCTGACGATGATGGACAACCTTGGTTGCTCTCTGGAAAAGGAGGTGATGATTACCTAGCAGGTAAATCTCAGAACGACAAAATTTATGGCGATGAAGGTAATGACAACCTACTTGGTGGAGCTGGCAACGACATCCTAGATGGTGGAACTGGCAACGATAACCTATATGGCGGCGCTGGCTTCGATAGCCTATATGGTGGAGATGGCAATGACATCATAACTGATACAGATGGTATTGTTGATGGTGGTGCTGGTACTGATACTCTAGTAGCAGACTACAGCCAGTTGAGCAATGGGGCTGGTGTTGATGTCGGATTTAATGGACAGAATGCCATCTTCAGCCGTGTAAATACCGCTACTTTACTCAGCTACAGCAATATTGAGCGATTTGAACTTACTGGTTCACAATACGCCGATGTCCTGCGTGGTGGTGCTGGCAATGATATTCTCAATGGTGG
>NZ_JAVRBS010000030.1:0-95530 GCF_034531155.1 Nostoc sp. ChiVER01
TATTGAATTCGGGCAGTCGTTTATTGAATTCGGGCAACCTCCAATAATTTACATACAACCATTCAAGATATTTGTAATAATTAAGTCAATGCCCAATGCCCAAAGAATTTTAATGACTAAACTAGCGCCATAGTCCAGTGCGATCGCTACAATCTTAGGATAAGCAAAACTCAATGGTGCAGCAGATGCTCAAGCGGCTATTTCAATGGCTCAAAAAGCTTTTTCAGAGCTTGTTCGGTGGAAAACAGACTGCCTCAAAATCTAGAGGAAATGTGCCAAAAGAACCAGCCCCACCCCTAACCGATACGGATCTGGAATTTCTTTTCAACGAACTGTTGCAAGGAGTACATCAAGCACGAGGGGAAGCATGGGCGCAAAAGTGGCTGCATAATATTGAACATCGGATTTCAACTGAAGACTGGGTTGGGTGGTTAAGGCGTTTTGGCGACAGATTACTAGCATCACCTACACCTAATAATGAAATAGCTGCACGCTTAGTGCAATTGGGTGAGTTGAACATCGGAGAAATCGGAGATGTTGCCTATAGTATCGGAATGCAGTTGTTGACACGCAATCAAGGCGAACCGATTTGGGAATATGAAGGGCCAGATGCTTTTAGCACAACGATACCATCTGAGCCAACTAACTTCATATCAGAGTCAGTAGATACCCCAGAGAACCCCCCAGAGGCCCCAGAGGGAGAATACCAAACTGTCACCTTAGAAGAGTTGTTTGTGATGTTGCAGCAGGATGAAAACTTACGCCAGCAGATTGCTCAACAGCTTGGCGTCGAAACAGACGAGCCAGAACTGCTTGTCCAGGCATTAATCAATCAATTATATCCTGCTGGTCAATCGACTACAGAGCAAACAGAAAATTAACTAGTTGGCATCAAGGTCGAATCAGGGAATTGTAACGTTGTAATACTCTACTCTTGAAGTTTTGTATATTTTTTGCTAGCCTGCGACGGAAGCCCTGTCCCGATCTAATGGATTTTTACGTAATTGATGATTTTTTTAACACAACGATGGCTACAATCTAGAAAAACAAAATCCAATAGTGTGGCAGATGCTCAGGCGGATATCGCAGTCGCTTAGAAGGTTTTTAAAGCGCCTCATTGCAAGTAAGCAGGCTAGTTCTCTCAAGGGTACGAGAGAACAAAATCTGGTGGAGATGCTACCAGAACTAACCAATGCGGATCTGGAACAATTGTTTATCCAATTGTTAGAAGGCGTGCATCAAGCACGAGGACGACAGTGGGCATTGAGGTATCTGCAACGGGTAGAAAATCGCATTCCGGCTGAACGCTGGATAGACTGGTTGGTGATGTTTGGCGAAAGCTTGCTAGCTTCACCAGCACCAAATCCGCTTTTAGCAACAAAGATGGTGCAATTGGGAGAACTTGGTGTTGGCAGAATTGGAGATGTTGCTTATGACATTGGCATCCGGCTGATGCAAAACTCACCTACACAGATAGAGTATGAGGAGAATTATCCAGAAGAGGATTTAGAAATCACTCCTGGGCAAGAACTGATCCGCAATTTAGGCGAACAGTTATGGGAGTATGATGAGCCAAATGTAATAGAAACTACTCCAGGTCTTGAACTAATCCGCAGTTTAGGCGAGCAGTTATGGGAGTATGATGAGCCAGATGTGGTAGAAATCACAACCAATGAAGAAATTATCCCAACTTCGCCTGGGCAAGAGTTAATCCGCAGTTTAGGTGAGCAATTATGGGAGTATGATGAACCAGATGTTGAACCAATAACGTCAGCACCTGAAAATACCTCTTTTGAGGAAACATTCACTGAAAATTTAGAGGAACTGGTATTGGAGTATGAAAGGGATGATGCCCAAACCACAATACCCGAAAATTTCCCTCTCCCGGCAGCAGAAGATTCAATCACCTCATTAACCCAACTGAGGTTCGATAATCGTGATGAAGTTGCTCAAAATACAACACAAGCAAATCTCCTCTCTACTAGACAAAGAAGTGAATTAATAACTTCTCCCTCAGTAGAAACCTGGGATAACACTTTGACCAATTTAGAGCCAAATGTGGCTAATACATTAGATGAATTGTGGGTGAAATTGGATCAAAGTACCAATTTAGTCCAGCAACTTGCTTCTAACTTGGCAGTTCAAAGCAGTAATTCCCCTGGTATAATTGAGCAACATGGCAATGATCCTGTTACCCAGGCTCAAGGGTGGTTTTATCAAGGTCTAAGCCAAGCGAAAACAGGCGATTTGTTAGGCGCGATCGCATCTTATGACCAAGCCATTGAACTTCAACCAGAATTTTCAGAATATTGGTTTAACCGAGGCTTGACGCTGTTCCATTTAGAACGTTTTGATGAAGCGATCGCATCTTACGAAACCGCTACACAACTCAAACCCGACTTCTACAAAGCTTGGTACAATCGGGGTGGGACTCTCGGAGAATTAGGATATTTTGAAGAAGCGATCGCTTCTTTTGACAAAGCCATAGAAATCAAAGCAGATTACCAAGAAGCGTGGTCTAGCAAAGGTTTGGCACTGCTGAAATTAGGTTGGCTACCCGAAGCTATTTCTAGTTATGATCAAGCCCTATATTTGGAACCAGAAGACCAAGAAAACTGGTATCACCGTGGTATAGCTCTAGCTGTAAGCGAACAATTTACAGAAGCGATTATATCTTACGACAAAGCCCTAGAAATTAACCCAGAGTATCACGAAGTTTGGATAGACCGGGGTGTAGTGCTGTTTAATTTAGGAAGATGGTCAGAAGCGATCGCCTCCTGGGATAAAGCACTGTCAGTTCAATCCGACTTCTACTTAGCTTGGTACAACCGGGGTATAGCGTTAGACAACTTAGGACGTAGACAAGAAGCGATCGCCTCCTATCAACAAACGATCGCCATTAAACCCGACTTTCACTTAGCTTGGTATAATCAGGCAGTAGCATTGTTTTATTTAGAACAATATGCCGAAGCGATCGCCTGTTATGACAAAGCTTTGCAAATAAAACAAGATTATTGGGAAGCTTGGATAGGTCGGGGAACTGCGATCGGTCATTTAGTCAACTCTGAAGCATTGCAGATTTCGAGTAGTATAACAGCGACAAATCCCGCCTTACAACAGGGCGGCTACGAAGGAAAACTAGCCAGCTACGAAGAAGGGTTAAAGCATCTGCGGACAGATACCCATCCAGAAGGTTGGGGTAGATTGCATTTTGCGATCGCTAATACTTACTATGACCAAGGCAAAAAAAATACTAATCCCCGTGATTATTGGCGCAAAGCCGCATCTGAGTATCATCAAGCGCTGTTAACCCTCACACTAGAATATTTTCCTCTATTGCACCTAGAGGTTTTACAATCTTTAAGTAAAGTGCTGATGGGTTTAGGACAAACAACACAAGTTCAAGAATTACTACAACGTGGTACAGATTTACTGCGGCAATTGCTGAGTGAAGAAACTCGTTCAGACGAAAGTAAAAAACAGTTAGCCCTGAAATTTACAGGCTTTGATCAATTAGCAGTTGATTTAGCCGTAGAGTCCGGTGATTTAGTTGAAGCCTGGGAAATTGCCGAACAAGGCAAAAATGCTTGTTTAAACTGGCTGCTTTATGGCTGGAATGATAATATTTACTCGCCTTATTATGGCGCAATTCAACAACTATTTAATCCTACAACAGCAATTATTTACTGGCATATTAGTCCAGTCGCCTTACATACATTTATTCTCAAAGACCAAGCGCCATCACCGATTCTTCTATTTACACCCATGCAAGATACTGGGGCAATACCTTTAGGAGAAGACGCTATTCGTCTCAATGAATTACCTTTACCCGAAGCAGTACAACGCCTAATTGAATTTGAAACTTGGCTAGAAGATTGGCATCAACAATACCAGGAATATCACACCACGGCCCAAGATAAAGAAAGTAAAAGCCAGCATTCTTGGCGAGTTGATATGGAACAGAAGCTGTTTCAATTATATGAAATTCTGAATATTTCCACAATTGCACAGGAACTTGAAGGTATCACCCAACTGGTTTTAATTCCTCACCGTGACTTGTACAGATTGCCCATTCATACCCTTTTCCATCTTCCTTCCCCATCACCGGAAGCATTGCCGAATGTGGAGTCAAATTTCAGCGTTACTTATCTACCTAGTGCCCAAATCGGTTTATCAATAAGAACTGAAGATATCTGGCAGTGGCAAAACCAATTATTGCTCAGTGTTGAACATCCAGAAAATACAGCTTACCCCCCGTTGAAATTTGCCAAACTTGAGTCGGAAGTTATTAGCCAGATGTTCAATAATATCCAACGAATTCAAGGTTTAGAAGCCACAAAAGATATTGTTGAAAATGCCTTATTTAATAATTACAATATCTTTCATTTTACAGGTAATGTAATTAATAATCTGGCTGAACCCAAAAAATCAGAATTAGCATTAGCAGGTAAAGACAAACTTACTCTAGATGAAATCTGCCAACAAAACCTGGCAAGTTACAACTTGATTACCCTCTCTGCCTGTGAAAACTTAACTACTAGCAACCACACTATCAGCAGCGAATATGTAAGTTTAGTTACTGGTTTTGTGAGTCAAGGCGTTCCTCATGTAGTAAGTACTCTCTGGAGTGTAGAATCTTCAGCTAGTGCCTTGGTAATGATAGAGTTTTACCGACGATTACAGCCCAATAAATCAGCAGTTACAGCCTTAGCTGAAGCAACCAGATGGCTGAAAGAATTAACTGCTGGAGAACTGACAAAATGGTATGAAGATGTCTTGAATAATCTGCATCCTGAAGAAGTACGAATTCAAACTTATTTAGCGACACAACTATATAGAAATAGTAAAATGGCATCAGATAAAAATCTTTATAATCATCCTTACTACTGGGCAGCATTCACGATTACAGGTAAGCTGAATTAGAATAATTCGTAATTCGTAATTCGTAATTCGTAATTCGCAATTAAGTTTTGCAACGGGGATTTAGCGCAAAGTGCGGTCTTGGGATCTCCCCAAGAGGAGCAACTTTGCAAGATAGACCCCGCTACAAAACTTACCGCTTGTTAGAAGGGCGCATTAGTTATGAGGGGTGAAAAAGTTTGTAGTAAGGACTTTAGTCCTAGATTTTTAACCCAAGCGTGTTAGTTTATAATCTTTAGTTAAGCCTAATCTAACTCCCTGCGTCCTTCCAATGCCCTTGCCAGAGTCACCTCATCGGCGTACTCCAAATCACCACCTACAGGCAAACCAAAAGCAATCCGTGTCACCTTGGTAAATGGTTTCAATAGCTGACCGATATACAGTGTTGTTGTCTCACCTTCTACACTTGGACTAATTGCCAGAATTACTTCTTGAGGTTTTTGCTGACTCACCCGGCGCTGCAAAGCCAGTATAGTCAACTGTTCTGGGCCAATTCCATCAATTGGCGAAATCACCCCACCCAAAACGTGATATTTGCCTTTGTACTCGCGGGTTTTTTCCAACGCAATCACATCGCGGGGATCTGACACGACACAAATAGTTTTGTTGTCACGATTGGCATTGCGGCAGATTTCACAAACAGGTTCAGCAGATAGGTGAAAGCAAACAGAACATAAGCCTATCTGTTTTTTTGCCTCAATCAGCGCATGTGCTAAAGCTTCTACTTCTGCTTCTGGTCGCTTCAAAATATGCAAAGCCAATCGTTGGGCAGATTTGGGGCCAACTCCTGGTAGGCGTTGCAATTGCTCAATTAACCGTGCTAAAGGGCGTGCGTAAACCGTTGTCTTATCTCCAGAGTGTGATTACCTTAACTATGATGACATTCCTACAGAATTTTGGAAGGAAACGTTTTTGATTTAGTGATGAATCGCGTCTAGAAACACAATTCATCTGGTTTTATAGCTTTATCAACCAGGCGGCCAGTTCAACTGCCGTCCTCCTAAAATATGCAGATGTAAGTGGTAGACTGTCTGGCCACCATCATCACCAGTGTTGATAACAACTCGATAACCATTTTCCAGTCCAGCTTCTTTAGCAACACGTTTGGCGGTTAACAAAAGATGCCCCAACAAAGCATGATCCTGAGATTCAGCATCAGCTAGTGTGGGAATGGGTTTTTTGGGAATGACGAGGATGTGAACAGGGGCTTGGGGATGGATATCTTTGAATGCCAAGGCTAAATCATCCTCATAAACAATATCAACAGGAATTTCCCGACGAATAATTTTGCTGAAAATCGTTTCTGTAGTTTCACTCATACCAATCTACCTAATCATCTGCTAGAGATTTTAAAGGTTTACTGTAGCGACTAGATCATTTACACAAAAAACTTTTGCAAGAGTTTTTGTCATTAGAAGTACATATAACCAAAGCGGTGATGGGGTCGCAGTTTTCTTTTAAAGGGAGACACTAAGAGCGATCGCGGTTAACTTGTAATCAAAACAACTTGCCTTTAGGAGATTGACTTCATAACATATATCTCCCCGAAAAGCCTCACTTTTGAAAATTTTCTTTCCCAATATCGAGATAATCCCCGCTATGAATTAGCAGACGGAGAACTAATTGATATGGAACCCACTGGGCCACACGAAACGGTAAGTGGCATTGCAACCCAAGTTGGCATCTACCTTGTTGCAGAACAACTCCCCTGGTTTATTCCTCGCACTTGTTTAATTTATCCTTTTGCAGATACAGCTACAGCTCGCCGTCCTGATGTTGTAGTTCTTGATGAAACTGTTCTTGACGGTTAACCGCTTTGAGAGCGAGAACCCGTAATTACAATGGGACGCTCAATTAAATTGGTGGTGGAAGTTGTTAGCACCAACTGGGAAACCGACTATGCACGGAAAGTTGAAGAATATGCACTTTTAGACATTCCTGAATATTGGATTGTAGATTATCGGGGATTGGGCGGTGTAGCATTTATTGGTAAGCCTAAAGGGAGCATCCATTTTCGGCGGATTTACTTTTTTAGATAAACCATATAGTAGGGTTTTCGGAGTATCAAAATTATGTTTCTTCCAAAAGTGGATGTTCCCGTCATGATGGCGTGTGGAATCTGGTCAAAGAGTTTGGTCAAGGAGAGCATTTTCAGCGTTGGGAAATATTAGATTGGTATCATCTCAAGGAAAATCTTTATAAAGTTGGTAGTTCTCTAAAGCGGCTCAAAGCTGCTAAAACTTTTTTATGGCATGGTCAACTAGAAAAAGCTAAAGCTTTATGTGAACATTGTCGGGGCAAACAAGTTAAGAACTTTATTGCCTATCTTGAAAAACATTGCTCCCGCATTGTCAACTATAGCTATTACCAAGCTGAACAACTTTGTTCTATTGGTTCTGGTGCGGTTAAGTCTGCGATTAAACAGATTGGCGCTAGGATTAAAATTTCTGGCGCACAGTGGAATGTTGAGAGTGTCAACCAAATTCTTTCTGTTCGTTGTGCTTATCTCAATGGTTTGCTTGCTATTTAAGTATTTCTGCCAAAAGTGGATGCTCCCATCATGACCATCTCCCAAACAAACTAACGGGTTAACCAGACGCTGACTATTAACATAATCTAACTAATGATTGATTGTCATCAAAAAATGCACCACAGTAAATTCCTTGCAATCGAACGGTTTTATAGTCTCGCCAGTGACAGCCTACTTTAGGTTTACCTCTGAGTCGGACTTTTCCACCATCTACACTCACTTCTGAAACTACTTGCAATGCTAGCGGTAGTTGAAAATCTTGTTCGAGAACTAGTTTTTGTTGCGTTGAGTGACCAACTTTCACTCCTGTTAATGCCTCAATCTCAATTTCTGCTTTTTGATATGAAACATTAGCTGATAGCCTCAAACAACACTTTTGAAGTAATGGACTTAACCTACTTCTTGCTTTTAAACCTAGTCTTTGTAGCTGTTTGGTTTTAAGAGTCAATTCCCCTACTAGACTTTTTATTTTCCTGGTTTTACCAAATGATTGTTCCAGTTTCTTGTTCGATAAAAAAAGGGCTATTTCTGGGCTGACTAGTTCTAATACTTGACTGCGAACTGTTTTTTCTATGCCTTCGAGGTCTGTCAGCTTACTTTTGTCTGCTTCTTCATACAGGAGTGTTGACAATTCTTGTAAGCAGGCTTTGATCTGTTCTTCTTTGTCTTAGTTCATTGTCAGCGATCGCACAGGGTTATTTCCCTTTACATTTTCGCATAAGTGGTAAATCTTCCAAAACTGGATGCTCCCAGCCTAAACAACCTACATTCACCATTTGTCAATTAGTTGAAGACACCTATATTCAACAACAATACCGACTAAATCAAGCAATTAATTCGCCGCTTTTACCTGGCTTATAACTTCGCTTAGATGATATTCTCCCTCTTTAAATACATGATAAAGTTGAGGTGCGTAGGCGTAGCCCGTTGTAGACATCGCATCAAGCTAGAGTATGATTATTAAGGGTGAGTCACCTGCTTGAACCCTATCATTAGAGGTGCGTAGAAGCTCTGCTTCTTGTCGCCAGACATCGACCATAGTAAATTATTAGATGCATAGACCCTGGTTTTACAAGACCTAGATGTTACCAAAAAAACTGACTTTTTAAATATTCTTTTAGAACAATCTCTTAGGACAAATTTACTAATTGCGTAAGTGCCTTATTTAGCAATGACCTTTTTTTATAACTGATGTAGCTTGAAGATACAAAGGGTACGAAAGGGTTAAACCGAAAATATACGGTTACAGTATTGATTATTTATATACTTAAATCTGCAATTTAACTTGATACCCTAGACGGCTACGAACATCCACGATATATTTTGCAAATCGGACAGGATGCTTAACATACAATAATAATGCTATACCTTTGTAGTTGAAAATTTTAATAAACCACAAAGGCTTAAAAATCACAAAGCCGATTGCAACACAACCGTATTTGATGGCTAAATCAATTCTTTCAACAAAACGGCTCGGTAGCCAGTTAATCGACTGGTTGCTTGAAGAACATCGACCAGAGAAAAAAGGGTCTTACCGCAAGGAAGAACTACATCGCCAGCATCCTTGGTGGCAGGTCATGTGCTTGACTGGTGTAGATTATTTCTCAACCCTTGGCTATCAACCTGGGATTGCAGCACTGGCTGCTGGCGCTCTTTCTCCTGTAGCTACCCTAATTCTAGTTTTACTGACGCTCTTTGGAGCATTGCCAATCTATCGGCGCATTGCTGCCGAAAGCCCTCATGGTGAAGGGTCGATCGCAATGTTAGAGCGTTTGCTCCCTTGGTGGCAAGGCAAATTACTTGTACTGTGCTTACTCGGCTTTGTAGCAACTGACTTTATTATTACCATTACTTTGTCAGCTGCTGATGCTACAGCCCATATTATCGAAAATCCGCTAACGCCAAATTTGCTTCATAATCAGACGATCGCAATTACCCTAATATTAGTTGCATTACTAGGCGCAGTTTTCTTGAGAGGTTTCCGAGAAGCGATAGGTATTGCAGTCTTTTTAGTGGGAGTTTATCTGCTGTTAAACTTCATTATCGTTGGCCTTGGCCTGTATCAGATTTTAACTCACCCAAATGCGATCGCTAACTGGCAAACTGCACTTTTTGCCCGCCATTCCAACCCTTTGATATTATTTGGCATAGCTCTCCTTATATTCCCCAAGCTAGCACTGGGATTATCAGGGTTTGAGACTGGTGTAACCGTTATGCCCCTGGTAAAAGGTAGCAACAACAACACTCCGCACCATCCCAAAGGGCGGATTCGGAATACACGCAAGCTGCTTACCAGTGCTGCTCTAATTATGAGCTTCTTTTTGCTTACTACCAGCTTCATAACCACTTTACTAATTCCAACCGCAGAATTTGCTTCTGGGGGGAAAGCCAATGGACGGGCCCTAGCTTACCTGGCACATCTATATCTAGGCAATGGCTTTGGCACAATTTACGATTTAAGTACTATTTCGATTTTGTGGTTTGCAGGTGCATCCGCAATGGCAGGGTTACTGAATATTGTGCCTCGCTACCTACCGCGCTATGGCATGGCACCCAATTGGGCACGAGTAACGCGACCTTTGGTATTAGTCTACACAGCGATCGCCTTTGTTGTCACAATTATCTTCAGAGCAAATGTGGAAGCCCAAGGTGGAGCTTATGCAACTGGTGTGCTTGTGTTAATTACCTCAGCCGCCTTTGCCGTAACCTTATC
Organism: Nostoc sp. ChiVER01; assembly: GCF_034531155.1. Classification (NCBI taxonomy): domain Bacteria; kingdom Bacillati; phylum Cyanobacteriota; class Cyanophyceae; order Nostocales; family Nostocaceae; genus Nostoc; species Nostoc sp. ChiVER01. Next base: position 10,164 of record NZ_JAVRBS010000030.1, read on the forward strand.
AGCCCACCGTCACAGACAGAAGCGAGCAAGACTAGTATTTGCCATTATCACACTGTTATTTTTATATACCACTGTTGTTAATATCATCGAAAGACCAGAAGGTATTAGGATTGCTGGGTTTTTCATTGGTGCAATCATTTTTACTTCGTTGGTTTCTCGTGTTTGGCGTTCAACAGAACTACGAGCAGAGCGGATTGAAGTTGATGAACTTGCTGGTCAATTCATTGCCGAAGAGAGCCAGGGAGCAATACGCTTAATTGCTAATCGATTTAATACGGGTGATGTCCTAGAGTATTTTATGAAAGAGAAAGAAGTGCGCGAGGACAATCATATTCCACCCAACGATCCAATTCTTTTTCTAGAGATTCAGGTATCAGATGCTTCAGAATTTGCAGATATCATAAAAGTAAGAGGGGTGCAAGTTGGTGATTACCGCATCCTCCGGGCTGAGAGTGCAGCAGTACCTAATGCGATCGCGGCTTTACTACTTTATATTCGTGACCAAACAGGTAAAATTCCCCATGCTTACTTCGGCTGGGTTGAGGGCAACCCCATACAATATTTACTGCGTTTTATCTTGTTTGGGGAAGGTGATATTGCTGTAGTCACCCGTGAAGTACTCCGTCGGGCTGAAAAAGATCCCCATAAACGTCCTGGCGTTCATGTCGGGGGGTGAGGAAGAAAGGAGAGCAGGAGAGGGGGAGGCAGGGCAGGGCAAACGCATCTAAAGTACTCTTGATCACGATAAGACCCAACGAAAAATCAGTATTTCTGGCTTGATTTATTTTCCAAGGCTCAAAGTGATCCCTAAAATCTTTGTCAATAAGTAGGGATTAATGAGATTATTTTTGAGTTTATTCTCATTTATTCTCATAGACTAGTCTTATTGACATGATGCGTCCGCCCTGTTGGTTTGGCGGTATCGTGATTGAAATTATGATAGATGATGATTTGGCTAATTAGTAGAAACGCGGTGGCTATTACCCTCTACTGTAGTTACCGAGTATTTCCACTGAATGCTTAATTATAGAAAAACTTTTAGCTTATGCTCTATTCATAATTGTTATTTATAAAATACTTAAATTTTATAATTTAAACTATATTTGAACTCTTCACTACGGCTTCAAAGTTAGTAGTGTTTCCTTTACAGCTTCTTAAAGCTAATATCATTAATTTTATCATTGTGATAACAGCTCGAATGATTGATATTAGAGAAATAGTTTCAAGTAGAGTCAATTGAATCAGTGAATAAGAAATGGGCTATCAAACGCCTGACAATCAATCTTACATCAAGCGAAGCAGAGACGTTAGAGAAATACTGCTCAATAACAGGACGACCAGCAACGGATGTAATTCGAGAGTTAATCCGTTCTTTAACTGTTGAATCAACACCAAATACAAATTGAAAAGCATAGTTATAGAGCGTAGTTACTCATACCATTTCTTTGTGAGGCTGCGCCAAACCCTCTTAAATTGTTTCTTTCTTTGTGTCCTACCCTGCGGGAAGCCACTTCGTGTCTATGCGTCCTTTGTGGTTCGTTTTTCTTCCTTGTACTTAAATATGGTTGAGCGCATCTTCATACAGAATTGGTATCAGTAATTAAATGTACAAGTAAATGTTAACTTTCAAGAAGTAAATGTCCAAGCTGGTGGTTTTGGCACAGAAGCTGCTGATGCAGAAATGCGCTTGGTGGTTCTACAGCTACTTTAGATTATTTGAACGCGTTTAAAAGAATTACTTAACAACAAGATTTGGAACAATAAAATGAATGTTGACTTTCTTTCTGAGTATCAGCTAATTCTTAATGAAGCATCTGAGTTTCATTTAGGGTATCCCTATAACTTAAAACACGATCATACATTTTTATTACCTTTTCTTAAATACTCAATTAATAACCTTGGAGGAGATTGCTTTACTAAATCGCATTATCGAATTGATTCCCGAGATTTTGAAAAAGAGGTGTTGCAATTTTTTGCAAATTTATACCACCTTCAAGATTGGTGGGGATACGTAACTACCAGTGGAACCGAAGGTAACTTATACGGAATACTCTTAGGGAGAGAAAACTATCCTAATGCTATTTTGTATGCATCAGATGCTTCACATTACTCTGTGACTAAAGCAGCTAGGTTTTTTAGAGTTCCGTATCGCAAGATTGGTGTACAAACACCTTCGGAAGAAATGGACTATAGTGATTTCTATAAGCAACTTGTACCTAATCTGCCTGCGATTATTTGCCTTAATCTAGGTACTACTTTTACAGGGGCAATAGACGATATTGAGCAGATTCTCAATGTTTTGGAGATGAAACAGGTCAGCCAATTCTATATTCATGTTGATGGCGCTTTAGGGGGAATGCTTCTTCCCTACTTGCGTTTGAACTGGATTGATTTCAACAGACCTATCAGTTCGCTGTCAATCTCAGGACATAAATTTATTGGTAGTCCTTTCCCTTGTGGCATTATTATTACTAAAAAACATTTGGTTGAAGCTCTCACATCTGATATCGAGTATATCGGCGCTCAGGATATGACGATTGGAGGTAGCCGCAACGGCCATACTTCACTTTGTTTATGGCATGAAATCTCCAAAAGGCGTTCAAACTTTGGATTAGAAGTAGCTGATTGTGTAGCCAAAGCAGAGCATTTGTATACACAACTAAAGTTAAGAGACTTCAATCCATTTCTCAACCCTTATTCAAATACAGTTGTCTTCAATAAACCCTCCGATAATCTGGTGAAAAAGTATCAACTCGCAGCTAGAGGAGATTATGCACATGCAATTATCATGCAAAATCACTACATTGAATTTCTAGATTATTTTGTTGAAGAACTTGTTACAGAAAATTTTGATTTGGCAAAAATAGGTAAAGAGTAAAGTAATTCGCCAGTAGTCAGAGTAGAATTAGCATACGATGCTGTTGGCAAAGTTGACTTTTTTCTAAATATTTATGAGAGCCTATATCCGCTAATTATAAAAAGTTATTTATCAAATAAATCTTTAGATAAACCGGAATTTATTATTGATTCGCGGATAATTCATCTTCAATAAAAGTCTGCCTTCAGAACAATTATGAGGTGGAAACTCTAGCTAATAAGGTTAACCAAAAAGCTTTGCATTGCCTATCATGCTCAAACAAGACAATACATCTGTAAGTCAATCTTCATACCCTCGCTTAACTAGAAGCCTAAATGCTGTTGAAAGCTGGGGCTTCGGTTTGACAGCTCATATTTCATGGGTAGCATTAGTTCCTGCAATTCATGCTGCTCTTGGTTCACAAGCTATTTTTGTTTGGATACCTGCTGTAATTGTCGGGATGCTGATTAACTATCAGGTCAAGCGTTTAGGAATGTATTCTATTAATGTGGCAGGAGGAACGCCCAACTATGTGAGCCATCTGCTCAAACGCTACCCTGGACTAGCTCGCTATGCTGCTATTGGATACCTTCTTAACTGGGTTTCTTACTTATCAGTTAATACTCTCGTTCTCACTGATTTAATTAGAGTGAATTTAGAATCACTAGGCATTGCCTGTCCTAAATTATTTTTAGACATTGCCTTTACGCTACTGCCGTTTGTAGTGGCGTTTAGTGGTACTCGTGCGCTGAGTATTTTGCATTTATTTTTTGCGATTCCAGCTTTTGGGCTACTAACTACCTTTTGTGTACAAGGTCTTGGCTGGTTAACTTTCTCTAGTGCTAGCCCTGGGTTTTTTCCTAACAGTTGGTCATCTTTGAGCTTTGTGGATTGGGCAAAGTGGTTCTTTTTCGTTTCCTACGCTACTTACAGTTGTGAAACGGCTTCTTCCTTTGTCGCAGATAGCCGTCATCCCAAGCAAACGCTGCGCTTTCTGGATATTGCTGCTTGGATGATGCCACTTATTTTTATCGGCGGGTCTTGGGTGATGATGCGGTTAGCAACAGCGCCAGGTCTGGATGATAATGCTTTTTTGAATCTTGTGGCGGCTTCTAAACCCTTTTGGGGAAGCTGGGCGCCAATTAACATCACCTTTCTATTGGTGTCTGCTTCTCTGTTAGGTTCTGCAACAGTAGTTTCTAATTGCCCTAGAATTTTGTATCAACTTGCCTTAGATAACCATATCTCACCAGTCTTTTCTGCTGTGTCACGTCGGGGCGTATTTGTGCCTGCTCTGAGCTTAACTTTGGTGCTTTGCTCCCTTTATCTGATTTGGGCAAATGTAACCCAAATTGTAGCAGTGGGAAATATCGGTTGGTTTGCCTCCTTTATGTTGTTGCATTTAGGGCTTTGGTTGGGGCGCAATCGTCCAGAAGTTTTGTTTCCCCGAATATCCTTGGGCATTCTGCTGTTAGAAATTGTGGTTTTATTGGTGGGGGGGATTGCTTGGGGTTGGATAAATTTTCTGATTGGTCTAGTGTTTCCAATTGGGATTATCGGAATTGATGCGCTAATCCGCCACGTTAACTTCCCGCCTTTTCATTTAAGTTGGTGGAGGCGACATTACCGCGCACGCTCTTCGGTAATTATTAAGGATTCTGTTATACTCCAGGTAAGCATCCTAATTATCTTAATATGCAGTGCAGTCACAACGGGCTGGTTATTTGGTGCTAACCTTAACACGGCGACAAAGGCTACAGATGAAAATCTATTCGTTGTGTTGTTGATGACAGCTGCATTTATAGGAGTAGCTATAGCCTGTTGGACAACCTTACCCCAAGTAGTAGCCATTACAGAGGCACGAGAAGCTGCCGAACACCTGTTTACTGTTGCCCAGGATGGTATTTTGGTCTTGGATGAGCAGGGTACTATCAGGCAGGCAAACCCAGCAACTGAATCTATTTTTGATATCAAACCATTTGAGTTACTAGGAAATCACCTCAGCAAATGGATATTTGGATTTCCTGACTATCCAGAGCAATGGACAAAGCGAAGTGAACACACTCTGTTCCACAAAGCTGGTGTCCAAACTTTGGAAATTTCTATTTCCGACCGACCGCATCAAGATTTTCAAGAATATGTCGTTATTCTCCACGACATTACTAAACGCAAACAAGCAGAGGAAAGATTACGACAATCACAAGCACAATTACAACAAGAAGCAAGGCTGCTGGCATCTCAATTAGTGCAGAGTGAAAAAATGTCTAGTTTGGGGCAGTTAGTGGCAGGTGTAGCTCACGAAATCAATAACCCCGTGAATTTTATCTATGGTAATTTAACCCCTGCCAATGAATACACCCAAGATTTACTTGAACTGCTGCAACTATACCAGCAATACTATCCTAACCCAGTAGCCCAAATCCAAAAGCAAGCACAAGCCATAGATATTGATTTCTTAATAGAAGACCTACCAAAGTTACTAACTTCTATGAGAATTGGTGCTGAAAGAATTACAGAAATTGTACAATCTTTACGTAATTTTTCCCGCCTAGATCAGGCAGAGATGAAGACGGTAAACATTCACGAGGGTATTGATAGTACCTTGATGCTTTTAGAGCATCGCCTCAAAGCTACAGCTAATTATCCAGCGATTAAACTCATCAAGGAATACAGCAATTTACCGTTGGTAGAATGTTACCCTGGACAACTCAATCAGGTGTTTATGAATATTCTTGCAAATGCAATCGATGCTTTAGAAGAATCGATAGTCAGTGAAAAAACTATTAATATTCCCCAGATTTGCATTTCTACTAGTTTTATTCCTGACCAGCAGTTAGTAGTTATTTCTATTGCTGATAATGGTTGTGGTATCCCGGAAAATATTCAAAAGCAACTATTTGACCCTTTTTTTACCACAAAACCAGTCGGGAAAGGCACAGGCTTAGGCTTATCTATTAGTTACCAAATAATTACTCAAAAACATGAGGGAACATTAGAATGTATTTCCTCTCTTAATAAAGGTACAGAATTTATAATTACAATTCCCCTAAGAGGCAGGGGGAGCAGGGGAGGCAGGGGAAGAGAAAATTTATAGGGATATTTCATTTGAATGGGTACTGGTTAAGGACACGCCATTACCGTGTACTTACGAGTATCTGTCTTATCTGAATTGGGCTATATTAAAGCTCACATAACTTCAGAAGTACTCACAATGAATCAGATACAACTGACTTTAAGTATTGTTTACCTGTTTATGACATGCTATTTTCTAGGCAATTGGTTAATATTTTCCTTACGTCATCCTACTTCTAATCCAGAATATAAATTTTTATCAGGTGTGATGTTTTTGGTAACAACTATCTTCTGGCCTCTAATGATTCCGATGTCTTGTTTAGAAATGCTTCAAAAAAAGCAAATAGACTTTAATAAAATGGTTCCTGTTCTTTTAGCAATATTTGTATTTAGCATTTCATATTATTTAACCGAATAAGTCATAATTAATCCTCACAATTTGTATATATATAAAGAGAAGCCGGAGGCTCATAGGTCAACTCTCCGACTTCTTTACACACCAGACTACCTTTACTTCTTAGGCAGTCTATTTATTTAACGGCGTCTGCTACCAAAACCAGTTGAGCGGCGGGGTGCTGAACTACGCCCACTACCAAAACTACTACCAGAATTGCGTCTGGGTGAAGTAGCTCTACCAGAAGGTCGTAAAGTACTACCACCGAAGCCAGAACCAGAAGGACGGTTATTACCTGTAGTGCTACGCGGTGTGTTACGTATAGTTGAATTTCCCGGATACGATCTTCTAATTGTTCCCGTACTACGGAATGCAGTGCGATTTCTCACAGCTGCGGGTGGAGCATTATAGCGACTTTGGTAGCTTTCAACTGCTTGGCCATAACTTCCGCCATATCCACCGAAGCCAGTTAATCCTCGACCTGATTGATAGACAGGCGGTACATAATATTGAGGTCTAAACAACATACTACCAATTGCCTGACCAGCCAAGCTACCAGCTACAGATCCAGCAAATGGTGCCCAGAAGCTATTTTCTCGACGGACTACAACTGTCTCTTGCTGTCCTGTTTGAGGATTGGTTTTATTCTCGGTAACGTTGTGGACATACTCAATTTTAAAGTCTTCTGTCAAATATAAAATTGGTTGGCCTTTATCTACCTTTAGATAGGTTTTTTTACCTTGTTTGATTTCATCATCAGTTAACCGTGCCATTTGCAAATTTTCGGTTGCAAAGGTTGGGGGATTATTGTTAAGTAAAAACAAGCTGTATTCACCAGTTGCATCGTCATAAGTAGCTTGTTGTATTTGATACTCTCCGTCACTCAGCTTTGTGTTAGTAGAGGTTTGACTAACGTTCCTACCTGGGGGATTAGCTTCGTTTCCTCCACCACAAGCAACAGTTGTCATACACAAACTCAGAGCTAAAAAAACGGCTGTAAATTTACGTACTATGGTCATGATCATTGGATTATTGTCCTATCTCTGAGCTTAACAATTTATCGATGCGAGTAGTAAGTACGGACTACCCAACATATTATAAAGGAATCAATTCTGGGTAATATTGCAACAATTGGTCGCTAGTGAGTTCATCGCCTAACTGTGCTGGCGAAAAATGTACTTGGATTGCTTGGAATTTATGTTTATAATGCAAATTTATCAATGCTTTCAAGCCTTCCTTGAGTGCTTGAATATTAGAAAGATCAGTTTCCAACTCTGGTACTTCTCCTTCATAAGCTGCTGTAATCATCACAATGATATTCTGGGTTACAGGTATAGATAAAGGTTCATTTGATCTATCAGAACTGTAACTTGGTTCACTGAGATATCTTTGGGCAGAGTCAGTAAATAATTCATTCACGTAATCTCCTGCCTCACCTTCATCAAAAAATACGTCACCTTCGTTAGCAGCAGAAAGCCAATATTCATCGTATTGGAGTAGGGTTTGGCTAATTTCTACCAATCCTTCTCCCAAAACTTCTAAATCGCCATCGGCATCGATCGCATCTCGTCCAACACTATTTAATACTCCTAAAATTGGGGCTACCTCGCCTCCCCCTAAGTGCAGAAATAGGCGTAAGACTACATAGCGAGTTCGACCGATCATTTTATTAAAGGTATCGCGCATTCTTTCCTCCAAATTTTATTTTCTCATTACTTATAAGTTTAATAATTAATGAGCAATATAGTGAAATCCTTTGACAAAATCTATAACCATATTTAACGAAGGCAATATATATTTTGTTGCTTCATTAGATGTATCATTATAAGCTGAAGCATTCAGAACAGAGCGATTAATAAATCTTTTTCCAAACTGGGGATTGTCCTGAGCAATTAAAGTCTGGGCGCTAGAATTGGTTAAAACTATTTGGGTTGGTGCTTTACAAAAATTTAACTTCGCAGCTACTTCGAGATTTTTTTTCATCTGTTTAATTGTTGTAGCCTGACTCATTGCTTGCTCTATAAGAATATTTAATTCTTTTACGATATGGGGTGATTTTAGCGATTTTAAATTTTGGTTTGCAATAATTTCATTGTTAATCATTTCTACCATCCTGGAAATATTCTTTTGGGTAGATACCGCATCTAGAAAGGGAAGAATCGCAATGTAAGCAGTGGGGAATAATGCTTCGTCCCTATCTACATGAAATGTAAAAACAGTTCGACGAGGCCCACTTTCCATGCTTGGGGGTTGTTTCAGCGCCCGGTATTCCTGAGCAATTTGATAATAAGCGCCAGCAAGAGCAAAATTGGCTTCGTGTTCTATGGCTGCATCAACAATAATTCGGATTGTTGGCGGTGTTTCGTTAAAAAAATCTCGTGAATCTTGGGAATGGAAGTTTTGAATAATGGAGCGATCGCCTGCCGGGCTAAGATCAACCCATTCACAAATCATGCTTTCGGTTTTTAAACCAAACCTAGAGGTAGCATAAAGCTTTGCCCCAGTTAAAGTTGATCCTGTTAAGTCAGCACCAATCCATTCCGCCCTGATTAATTTTGCCTGAGTTAAATCGGCGTGGATGAAAATTGTATTCGTTAAATTGGCATTGCTTAAATCTGCGCCAATTAAAGTAGCCCCGCTCAATTTTGCGCCGCTCAAATCTGCCCATCGGAGATTTGCACCGCTTAAATCTGCCCACCGGAGGTTCGCCCCGCTCAAATCTGATCCGCTCAAGTTAGTATGTCTGAGATTCGCTTGTCTGAGTTCGGCATCTCGCAAATTTGCGCCGCTAATGTCACAACGACTGAGATCACTGGCATTTAAGTTAGCCATCTCCAAGTTGGCTCCCGTCAAGGAAGCGCCTTTTAATAGGGCTTCACTCAAGTTAGCGTGGCGGAGATTAGCTAGGCGGAGTGTCGCCTCTCGCAGATCGGCACTGGTGAGGTTAGCCTCCAACAGATCGGCGCGACTGAGATCAGCACGAACTAATTCGGCGCGGATCAATGAGGTTCCTTTAAGTTGAGCGCGACTAAGATCCGCTCGAATCAGATTAGCGACGTTGAGACTGGCATTATTTAAGATGGCGCTAGATAAATTTGCGCCACTGAGTCTTGCTACATTTAGCTTGGCATTGCTCAAGTTAGCTTCACTCAGATTCGCGCCGCTCAGGTTGACTATACTCAAATTGGCATCGCTAAGATTTATGCTACTGAGTTTCGCCCCACTCAGGTTAGCTTCCGAGAGGTCAACACCATTAAAGTTTAAGACTCCTGCCGCGTATTGTTCCAGTAATTCCTCTACAGTCATTGATGCTACCCCTTGGATGCCAACTTTAATAGTTGGTATCATAAAAAACGAAATGTCAAAATCAAAAATGAATATTGGGATTTTAGGACTGGGATTGATAGGCGGATCTTTGGGTTTTGATTTGCGATCGCAAGGACATCATATCTTAGGAGTTAGTCGCCGTGAATCCACTTGTCAAAAGGCAGTTGCTCTCGGCAGTGTTGATCAAGCATCCGTTGATCTGAGCCTATTGGCAGCCGCAGAGGTTGTATTTATTTGTACACCTCTAGGGCTTATTGTGCCCCAATTTAAGGAAATGATCGCTCATTTGTCTGCTTCTTGCGTTGTAACTGATGTGGGTTCAGCGAAAGCACAGATAGTCAAGGCAATTTCTCCCCTTTGGGATAATTTTATCGGCGGTCATCCAATGGCGGGAAGGACAGACAGTGGCATAGAAGCTGCACAGCGAGATTTATTTGTTGATAAACCTTATGTACTAACACCGATAGCTACAACCAAAACTAGTGCAATTACGGCTGTAGAGGAAATTGTGCGATCGCTTGGGGCTAAAATTTACTATTGTCAACCTGAGCAACATGACCGCGCTGTTAGTTGGATTTCTCATTTACCTGTAATGGTCAGTTCTTCGTTGATTGCTGCTTGTTTGAGTGAAACTGACCCCGATGTTTTGGAATTAGCCCAAAAGTTAGCAAGTTCAGGTTTTCGGGATACCAGCCGTGTGGGTGGTGGGAATCCAGAGTTGGGTGTGATGATGGCCCGGTATAATCGTCAGGCATTGCTACGATCGTTGCAACAGTATCGTCATAATCTCGATGAGTTGACTAACTTAATTGAGCAAGAAAATTGGGCAGCTTTAGAGCAAAAGTTGAAATCAACAGGAAAGGCACGACCTGATTTTGTTGATTAGTTTTAGGGTGCGTTACATTATTTACAACGCACCCAATACTGCGTAGGTTTTGCCTAAAAAAGCACGTTTTATAGTCACAAAACCGATGTACTATACAGATAAATTTACAAAAATCAACAATGGTAGAACGCCCAATTAAGAAATCGGAACGTCAGGTCCAAGCGAGCACTGACAACAATTCCGAAAATACGGATTCTATACCTTCTATTGAATCCAACCCCAAAAGCTCAAAACCGAGCCGTAACCGCTCATCCGACAAGGGGAAAAAAGCATCTTATGGAGAAGAAAACAGGCAGCAGGGAAATCCTGCCCTAGCACGCGGGCCAAAACCTGTTAAACCTCCAGTCAAAGTCCAAACAGAAGAACTTGAAGCCGAATCGGAACCTACTTCTGAGGAATCTCAAGACTAATATTACAAGTGTTACGTGTGATGTGGGAAGCTATCAGTGTATGAAGACTGGGATTTCTGGCTTGAAGGCAGTTATCATACCCCACATCATCATTGGTTTATTTTTATGTTGAATGTTTTTGATTAAACTTTAGCATTGGTGGATAAAGTCAATCAATTTCTGTAACTAGCCATTGCCACTCAGTGACTACAGTGTTAGATATATTGAGAACCAATTGCTGTCCACTAGAAAGTGGTACATAGAGTTTGAGCGCATCAGTTGTTGGCAGTTTCGGTAAGATATCAGTTAAGTTATATTCGCCTACATTAAGGACGGGTGCATTTAGAGTATATGCATCCGATGCATTCAGCAATCTTCCTGCTGTTGTCTCAATCAACAATGGTTGGGGGTGATCAATTTCAACAACACCCGGAAAAGCAACCAAGCGCAATCGCAACTCTTTTACCGGACTATTGTAATTCTGTTTGAACAGTAGGACTTGCCAAGCATATCCTTTTTCATCTTTGATAGATACTTGGGAGTGGTAGTGTAAGACACCAGGAGAATCATGGTGTTGACGCAGCAGTGCTTGTGCTGACTGCATACTCCATCCACATCCAGTTAATGCCAGAAACACAACTAGGGCACAACACCAAAAATATTGTTGGAATTTTCGCTTCATCTGATACATTTTACAGCACAATTTAGGAGCAGATATAAGGACGCTTCCTGCTCCCTGCTCCCCTGCCCTAAAAGCAATGGGATGTTTTTTTATTTATCAGTCCCTTAGCTGGTGTATGCAAAGTTTTAGCCTCTTTTGTTAACTTACGGACTAGCATTTCTCTTGGTTACGGTTATACTGCCTTTATTGGTCAATTAAATCCACTAGGTATTATTGTATCTAGGTTACTAGTGTTACTTTGGTACGTAGGCGGTCAATTAGTGCAAATTAAATTGAGACTTTCTTTAGCTTTAGCTGGGATGTTTCAAGCTATTTTATTGTTTTAGCAAGATATATATTAATTTAAAACCGAGTACGAGTGGTGTAACAGGGAATTAGGGAATAAAAAGTGGGGGGAGCAGAAAAAGCAGGGGAGAGTAACTCTTGACTAATGACCAATGACCAATAACTAATGACTAATATTTAAGGAGATTTAATGTGTCTAATCGGAAATTATCGCTGTTACTAAAGGTACTAACTATTATATTGGCTGTTGGTGTAAGTAGTGTAAGTATTAGTCTGCTTGTAGGCATAACTAGACTTGACCAACTATTGGGAGTTCAAAAGCCAAAAAGCGAGACTGCTAAAACGAGTTTAGATAGGGCAATGGGTGCATCTGCTCAGTCTCCCACCCCAGCCACAGTCCAGATAAATGAAGTGCCAAAGCCTTTTGAGGGAACAATCATTTATCAAGCGAAACTAAAAGCAAATGAGAAAGTCATAGCTTTGACTTTTGATGATGGCCCTAGCCCCAAAAATACGGCACAGATTTTAGAAATTTTGAAGAAAAATAATATTAAGGCGACATTCTTCATGGTTGGGCAAATGGTGAAATATTTTCCCCAAGTTGCCAAGCAAGTCGCTGCTGATGGTCATGTAATTGGTAATCATACATGGCATCATTGGTATTTTCAAATGGATGGAGCCACAGCATCTAGTGAAATTGATCGTACAGCAGACATCATCTACAAGACGACAGGAGAGAAAACGACTCTATTTCGTCCCCCCGGCGGCTTTCTGAATAATGGACTAGCCCAATACGCCAAAAACGAGAAGTACGCTGTCATGATGTGGTCAGAACAGTCGGGAGACGCTGAACGTCGTTCGCCTCAAGTGCCAATGCTGGTCAAAAATGTGCTGAAACAGGCAAAACCAGGTGCGATTGTACTGTTGCATGATGGAGGCGGCAATCGTTCCAAATCTGTCAAAGCTTTACCAGAGATGATCGCAGGTTTGAAGTCCCAAGGCTATCGATTTGTGACGATTCCCCAATTGCTAGAAATGCAAGCCAAAGAAGAAAGTGCGGTAACAGCATCATCTGTTACCACAAATCATGAACATCCAAATCATCAGTGATAGGCTAGGGCTGGTTACACCTCTAATTTTGCTAGCAATATTGGTCTGTCTCATTAATTTTGTTGGGTTCGTAGTAAGCACTTCAGTGCTTAAAAATCTAGGACTAAAGTCCTTACTACAAACTTGTTCACTTAACCCATTGCAAATAATATATTTGCTGAGTTAATTAAAGTTCAGTATGGTGGCAGTGGTTCTTTCTCTGAAAAAATCTAAAAATATTTCAATTGACGGTACATAATATCTGAGCGTAAAACGTACTTTCGTCCTTGGATAATAGGAGCGCCTTCATGTACTAGGTCATGGACAAAACACAAAACCATACCTGTTGCTGGAATCACAGCGATATTAGGTAAATCTTCATAGTATCGGCGAGAAAGATGAAAAAGGGTATCACCGCCTTCAAAACCTTCATTAAGGTAAATCATGAAAGTCAATAGACTTTCCTCACCATTAGGTCGCCGATAAGAACCATCATGATGAAGCGCAAATCTCTGACCTGGGTCATAGCGATAGAAACGAAAACGCTCATTCAGTCCAATGGCTTGCCATCTGCCAATAGTACTGGGTATATAACTTGATACACGCTGCCATAAATCAAAAGCCCGTTCTTGGTCATCTAAAATTACACGCTGATTATTGCGAATGTCAGGACGTATTTCAAAACCTCGAATGGTATTAATAGGAGCATCTGTATAACCAATGTTTTCGGTTAACGTAATATACTCAGCACATTCTTTTGGTGAAAGAATATTGTCTAACGTGAAAATTTCGTTGCCAAGCAAGTTTCTCTTGGTCATGGTTGAGCTGATTAAAATTTAAGTTTTCTGATAGTGTAAACTAACCATTTGTATTGGAAAGCACAATTAGTTTCCATAATCTATTTTCAAACTATAACCCCAGCATTACCGAGATATCCTTCTACAGTTGTTTAATCCGTTTCAAATCTTTACATACAATCTAAAAGATTTCATAATGCGACACCTCATAAGCTCCAGCCCTACGATCGCAAGCACACGCGATCGCAGGGTTTTTTATGTTGAATGCTTTTACCCCACATTCCGCACTTCACTTTGTAATATTGTAACCATACAAAGATTTTCCTAATGATACTTGAATAGCAATGTCTACGACGGGCTATGACGCTCGAGCGTAAGAGCGTGCCCTAGGCAAAACTCGCTATCGGCATCGCTAAAGGTCTATATTGCCAGAAGGACATTGAATAAATATTCTGAATCGAGAATTAAGGCAATGGAAACCCTCAACAAAGCCTGCAACAGTATATTAGGTTTATATTAAGAATATATCTATTAATTTTATGCTCAATCCTAAAAAGCTACCATTTCTAGAGTCTATTGGTTGGCAACTAAAAAATGTATATCAAATGAGTGAGAAAGAAATTGTTCAATTGTATCAACGCAATTGGCATCATAAAACTACTTTCAACAATTTAAAACCAGAAGAAAAGGATTTTATTCATTATTTAGCAAAAAAGTATAACTCTTGGATATTACCGGATTTTGAAATGTTTCATCTCGCTCATCACAATAATATACTTAAAATCCTTAATACTTTCAATCCAGAAGTTTTCAAAAAAGCTTCTGCATACTTTGGCGGTGGTACACTCTTGACATTAGAGTATGATGAATACAGGCTAAGTAAAGATATTGATTTTCTCTTCCCTTATGGAACTGAAAATTACAGATATTTAAGAAATTTGATTTACGATAAAGGAATTGTAGCATTATTTCAAAGTACAACAGATATCGAATTAGGTGACGCTACAATAAATCAATATGGTGTTCGTTTCGCTGCTGTAGTCAATGAAACAACTATTAAAGTAGAAATTGTAGCCAATGGTATTTTTACTTTAGATCCTCCTGTTTATCCGGAATGGACAAAAATTCCTTGTTTAAGTATAAGCGATAGATTTACATCAAAACTAATGGCTAATGCTGACCGATGGAACGATTCAAGTACACAATCTAGAGATTTGATTGACTTAGCAATATTGCGTGTAAATAACGAAATACCCGCATGTGCGATCGCTAAAGCTGAAGAAAGCTACGAAGTAAAAAAGCCATTAGTTAAAGCCATCACTAATTTTACTGAAAAAGAAAGGTATAGAGATAAATGTTTTCAGGAGTTAAACATACCTGAAGAAAAATTTCCAATAATAATGGATGGAATAAATAGGCTTCTTGTTGATTGTGAATCTATGAATTAAAGTAACTTAAAATGCAGTCATCACTACCAAAAGAGTATTCACTGAATTCGCCATCGCGTAAGGGTGTTTGACAACATACCCCAACAAAGAACAACCTAGAAGATGGCAATAATTATTCTCAAAATTAGACTTGTTGACTCTGGAACGGAAGTAATTATGAATGATTTAGCGATCCGTCGTTGTGCTGCAAGTTTGGGAATTCCGGCTGCACGTTCAGTTTACCCCGGCACTACGAAAGTTGAACTGTATTTATCTAAAATCTAGTTTCATACTCAACAAAGAATTGATTTTCATCTCCTAAATTAGTTGAGCCTCGCATCAAAATTTCATCATTGAGTCGATAAAGCACGTTATAACGGAAAGACTCATCTGTAGATAAAGGCCGTGATAAAGAGGCAGAGAAATTTCTATTGATGTCAAAGACACCCTCTGCTGATAAATTCAGAACTGAAGCTGTTGTTTTTTCATTACTAGTGGTTGGGGTGGGAAATATCCGAAATTCGCTGAAACCAACAGCCTGTCCGATCGCAGTAATAGTTCCTTGCAAACCACCTAAAATAGTAGAACTAGCAAAATTAGTCAGCCCTTGGCCTGCATCTGCTTTTTGACCAAAAGAATTGAGAATCGAGCCACCCAATAAAGCAACTATTTCTCCTTTACTACGGCTAGGTTCACTCGTCAACTCTAGATTGTCACCCAATTTACTAGCTGGGCCGTTGACCCTGGCTTGAACGGTAACGGTACGTAAAGTCCCGAAGTTACTAGCAGAAACATCGCTAACTTCAGCAGACAATGGTGATTCCAAAGTTTGACTGTTCCTTGCTGATGTTTCCGGTACAATTGCGGTAAGTCGGACATCCAAAGTAGGGTCAAGTCCTTGACTTGGACTAAACCGCGCAGTTTGTTCGTAGCCTTTCGCCAAGGTAAACTCAGTGGAAAATAAGCTGATTCGTCCTCCTGTCAAACGAATCACTCCTTCAGGAAGGGGCTTGGCTAATGTACCATTAATCGTCAAGTCACCTTTGGCGTCAAAGCTCAATAGCGGCTGACTGAATGCGGCTCCTCCTGGTATAAAGTCGAATGGTGACTGAGTGGTAACACGAATATTTTTATCTAAATTTAACCTTAAATCTGCAAACTGTACAGGTAAATTGGGTGGAGTTACTGCACTAGCCTTAGTATCTGCTGTAGTCACTGAGGTAGCATTACTCTCTGCTGTAGGTGTGAGATTACTAGCAGCATTATTCTCTGCTGTAGGTGGGAGATTAACTTTAACCTCTTCTCTATTTATGGTGTTAGCGTTAGTTTGAGCTGTAGCTGCTGATTTTGTCTTAGCAGTAGTATTTCCAATAATTACCTGACCATCACTTAGCTGAATATCTCCACCAATTACAGGTTTTAGTGCTGTTCCGCGAATTACAACATCGCCGCCTACACCGCCTTGATACAGTCCCGGAAGCTTAAAATTGAGTTTGTCTGCTATTGATACTGTCAGGGGATTCGTTAGGGCTTGCTGAGGCTCAAGAATTGGTAGGATACCTGATGCATTTATTTGACCTTTATTGTAAGTGCCTTGAATACCTTGGACATTTACTGTATTGCCATTAAATTGCGCTGTCCCGGTGACATTCGTTAGGGGTTCAGATAGGGCTTCAGCTCGAAAAGTTGCATTATTTAGTGTGGCATTTCCGTTAATAATTGGTTCGTTTAAAGTACCGCGAACGTTTAAATCTACTTGTCCTTGACCGTCTACCCAAGCAACTTGATTGTTGGTAAACACATTTAACAGTGCCAATCCTTCATTATTCACGCTAGCGTTGATGCTGATTTGATTGCTATCTGGTTGCACTTTGGCAGAAGGCAAAGCAGCAGGTATGCTACCTGTAATTGCAACTGGTTGGGTTCCAGTTACTAACAAGGTACTGTCAAAATTTAAGCGAGCATTGTTGTAGTCAAAGTTTACTTGTCCTGTTTGCACAGGTTGCTTGTTGAGAGTCGCATTAGCTAGTGCCACTTTCCCTTGAACTCTCGGATCTTGTACACTACCTCCCAAGGTCGCATCAGCATTGACATTACCAGTTATATCTATCGGGTATTTTTCTATAAAAGGTTGTAAAAGCGATAGAGGTAGACTTGCTACATTCAACTTTCCAGATAGTTGCTCAGTTCCTAACTGTCCGGTAAAAGCCACCAGTCCTTGATTTATCCCAACACTCAACGGCGAAAGTGTGACAACACCATCAGCAAAATTGCCTTGAGCAACGACTTGATTAATGGAGTATTCACCCCATTGCCAATTAGCACCTTGGAAATTAAAGCCGACATTTAACCCAGATTTTAAAGAGCCATTAGCTGTAATTCCTCCGCTCAAAACACCCGTTAATTCTGCAAGGGTGGGTAAAGATACGTCTTTTTTGGCTTCCTGTTGCTGCTGTTTTGCTACGGATGTTGCAATATTTGAGAAATACGCTAACTGTGTTTTCAAGTCTGCATTGGGCAAACTGACAGGCTGGGTATCAAGTACTTCTGCTCCAGCCAACTTCGGAGGCTGCAACCCGGTATTAAGGTCTTTAAAATCAAAGATATTAAACGCTTGTAATAGTCTCTCAACTCTAGCTTGGTCTAAATTAGCTTGGAATTGAAATTGCGGATCATTCCCTGTTTTTACATTTCCACTCAGGGCGATGTTGCTATCTGCAATCCGTAATTGACCATTAGTCAAGCTAGCAGTACCATCAGCATAATTGATGCTGCCGCGAAATTCGTCTGCTGCAACTCTGGCAACACGAGGCCCTAAGATCGCAACGTCTCCCGCAATGGCATAATTATTCAGATTAACAACTAAATTCCCCGATAGTTGCCCCGCCAAAGGTTTCAATTGATTGTTCGGTAAAAAACCCCCAACCAAAGCTATAGGAAACTGTTGAGCGTTGATGATTAAGTTCTCTCCCTCAGTTCTACCTGTAGTAACTGCATCATCTCGCTTGACTAAAAATGAAGTCGGACGATAATCTGCACCTAAGTTAAGGGCAATCCTATCTTGCTTCCCGGCTAATCGCAGACTTGCCCCTTGTCCGCCTTGAAAATTCACTTTTCCAGTTAAAAGTGGGTCAAACTTCAAGTTACTTACATTGAAATTCCGCAGCCGGATATTACCATTAGCTTGCGGTACATCTGGGGTACCTGTAACTTGCCCATTAAAATCAAGTAACCCCGCTAATGCTACGTCTCCAGGAACTTGAAAGCCTGTATTTTTTAAGTTGAAATTCTGCGCCAATACATTTAAATTAAATCCGGCAATCTGGGGTGCGCCATTTGGTGGAGACTGAATAGCGATCGCACCATTAGCAGTCACTCCTTGGGTACCTGCATTCTCAATGATAATCTGCTGCCCATTCCACTGAAATTGTGCAGTCAGTGGTTTTGCCAGCTGCGCTACTCCTTGGGGAAGGCTGATTTGTCCACCAGCGCGAATATCTGCAAGCTGAAAAGATTTTGTTGTGCCTGCTAACTGAATATTGCTATTAAGTCGTCCTCGTAGTTGTGGTGAGAACCGATTGAGTTGAATTTGGGAAGCGTTGACAACTCCTTGCCAGCGTTCTTGTGCAAGTTGACCACTAGCTCTGATTGTCCCACCTGCGACGTTCACTACAGCATCCGGGAAAAAGATACTCTGTCCTTGTTTGGTAACAACAACTCGTCCGCTAGTGGGATAGGTAGCTTTCGGTGCTTGCACCCGCGCCACTGTTTGCAGATTATTTAAAGTACCAGAAATATTAGCATTTGCTGATACATTCCCAATGGTGATGGAGGGTGAAGAGTTGTATGCTTTTGCGATCGCATCTCCTGGTAAATTTTGTGCTTGGACATTCAACGCCACCCTACCTTGGGGTGCAAGCTGAAGTCGACCGCTAGCTGTGACTTGTCCTCCCACCTCTGGATTTGCTTGAACGCTAGCAACATTTACGTTTAATGGGCTACCTAGAGAACCAGTAACTTTGGCGTTAGCAGATATACCACCAACATTAAGCGGGGTTGAGATACCGTAACCTTGAGCGATCGCATTTCCTGGTAAACCTTGAGCTTGAATACCTAAAGCGACTTCACCTTGAGGCGCTAGTTGAACTTGACCACTGGCGGTAATTTTCCCCCCGGTTGGCGGCGTTACTTGAACACTGGAAACATCAAGTCTCAATGGTTGTTTGCCAAGTGAACCAGTAACTTCTGCTTTTGCTGAAATATTGCCAACTGCGATCGGTAGAGTAACGCCATAGTTACGCGCTAGTATATCCCCGGATACACCATCAACTTGAGCATTAAAGATTACATTATCTTTGGCTCCGATATTTGCTTGACCGCCTCCTGTGATTTGACCACCTGCTGCGGGGACTATTTTCAGATTGGAGACAGCAATTTGAGAAGCAGTTTGAGATGCATTCAATCGGAAGTCAGTATTGACGGCTGTGAAGAGAAGGCGGTCAATTTGAATAGGTTTTGTGTTGCTTAATGTACCGTTAACGACTGGTTTCTGTAGTGCGCCGCCTACCTTAATATTTGCTTGAATTTCGCCACTAGCTGGGACTGACGATTTTACATTCAGCGTATCTAAAATATTTTTTGCGCTAACTGGTTTTATTTGAGCAGAGAGATTAAAACCTGTTTGGGTATTAATTGTTCCATTAGCCACAATAGGAACTTTGCCAAAGTTCGTATTCAGATTTTCTAAAGAGACTGTCTGACCTTGAAATAGAAATCTGCCATTAAAATTAGAAACTTGCTGAGGAATCTTAGGAATTTTAGCAACGATTTGATTAGCTGTAGCTGTTCCTGTAACGGCTGTTTCTGACAGTTTCGGTGGAATCTGAACCCCTAAGTCAGCTTCTATTTGCCCTGCTTGCAAAGCAATTGGCAACTCAATTAATCGACTTATATCAGATGCTTGTATAGTTTGTGCTTGCAGCTTGAGGTTAGTTTGTTGAGCTTTTGTTTGTGTTTCGCCAGAGATTTTAACTGCGCCTCCCCTAGCAAGTTGACCATTAATGTCATAATCAATTCGTTGATTTTGATCAAAAAATCGGGCAATACCACCAAATTGATTTAATATTACTGACCCTTTCGGTCTAGTTGCCCCGGAAGCTGGCGATAACTCTACATTTCCATCTTGAATTTGAAGTATCTCCAAGTCAGTTTGAATAGCACCTTTTCCTTCCCCAGCCTTGACTTGGGCTGTAACCCAACGACCATCCTGATCCTGTTGGATGTAAACATTGGGTTGGATTAACGTGACATTTAATGCTAGTTTTCGGGTAAGGATGAGTTGTAAGGGCGAGAACTGCACATCTAAGGCTTTTGCTACTACCTGATCTGGATCAGTGGAAGTTGCTGGTATTGATAGAGAGCTAAATCTTAGACTATTTATTGAAAAACGTTCAACCTTCCCTACTTTTACTGGTCGCCCAAGCAATTGTTCGAGATTTTGCTGTACTAATGGCGCTAAATCTTTATATATATAGCTTCTAGCCCACCAAGCACCGACTGCAATTCCAACCAGGAAAACTACACCGAGAGCCAAACTGGTACGTCCTAAGAGGAGGAGCCATAAACGACGATTAGGTGGTTTCTGGTTATTTTCTGATTTTGGAGAGTGCGTCATCATCGTTACAATACTTTTATCTGGAATAAGCCAAGAGACAGGCCAGAACCGCAAGGCTAAAGTTAAAAGTCAAAAGCCTTTAATTTTGAGCTTTATGGCTGTAATAAACAGTCTGTGTTAGTAGCAGTTGTATCAGCCAGTCACAAGCAATATATTGAATATCAACATATTACCCGAATTAGTTTTTCTCGCCTTTCAATTTGGAGATTTAATCTAGAGTATGGTACTTAATTAGCACTTCCTCAATCTGAGCAGTAATTAAAGCTATTTTCTGCTTCACCTTTTGAAAGTCTATAGTCATCCAAATAGTTGTCTGACAAATGCTGCCTCCTTTCTGTTAGGCAAAGTAGATGATTAGTATGTTTTTTCTCACAATATATATATTGCCAACAACTATCTTTTGTACGAATAATTAATATCTTAAGATAGATTTTATTTGTTTAAAGATTATTTTTCAGAGTTTAGACAAGAAAACATTGAATATTAAACTACTCCGTGAGAACTCTTGTATATACTGCGATGGTTATAAAATTCAAGTTTGTATAATCTTACCAAGTAGTGATGACTTTATTATCGTTTTGTGTTTAGGTAAAATCCCCGTTACAAGACGTAATTGCGTTAGCGTTAGCGAAGCGGTAGCGATAGCGCAGCGTTAGTGAGGAACGAACGTCGGAACGAGCGTCCGTAGGAGCATCATTGCGAATTGGTTTAACCTTTTCCTCCGGTAAAGGTGACGCTTTGAATAAAGTAACGATTAAAAAAAGCGTAAATGCCTAAAGCTGGCAGAGTGAAGACCATAGAAGCCGCCATAATGTAATTCCAATAGCTGATATATTGAGCTTTGAAGGTGTTCAGCCCCAAAGGAAGGGTAAACATTTCTGGGTCAAATAGGATAACTATAGGCAGTAAAAAATTATTCCAACTGCCCATGAACACAAAAACTGCCTGTGCTGCTAATGCTGGTTTTGCTAAAGGTAAGACAATATGCCGGAAAATTCCAAAAGTATTTAAGCCATCGAGTTGAGCTGCTTCTTCTAGTTCTTTAGGAAAATTAACGAAAAACTGCCGCATCATGAAGATAAAAGTGGCATTAACCATGCTGGGCACAATCATGCCTTGGTAAGAATTCAGCCAGCCGATCGCTTTTAAAATCAAAAATGTGGGAATTAGGGTGATTTGCGTTGGGACTGCTAGTATTGCCAAGATTAGAAAGAACCAAAAGCGCTTACCCACAAAACGCAGTCTTGCCAAGGCATAACCAGCCATTGAATTTAACAACAAATTTAAAAGCGTGACGCTGATGGCAATCACTACACTGTTGAACAACCAGCGCCAAAATAGCGGTTCTTGGAGAAAGATTTGCCTGTAGTTGTCAAAAGTAAAATTCTTGGGGAGAAAGTTGGATTCACCACTGACAATCTCTGATAGCGGCTTAAATGATGCTGAAAGTGCCCAGAGAAAAGGAATTAAAGTAATGATCGCATAGAGTATCAGCAAGACGTATAACAAGACTTTGAGCCAGGATAAGCCAGAGATGTTAGTCAAATCCGTTCACCTCCAAAAAGTCGTCGCTGAATTAAAGTGATGGTAATGATCACTGCTGCTAATAAAAATGCGATCGCAGCTGCATATCCCATTTGTAAATTCCGAAACACAGCTTGGTAAATTAGCAGCACCACAGTTAAAGTAGCGTTGTTTGGCCCACCAGTACCACCAGAAAAGATGTAAGACTGGTCAAAAAGTTGAAAAGTGCCAATTACCCCCACTGCTACCACAAAGAAGGTTATAGGTTTCAGTAAGGGAAGAGTAATGTAGACAAATTGCTGCCACCCATTAGCACCATCAAGTTCCGCCGCCTCATAAAGTGTTTGGGGTATATCCTGCAACGCCGCTAGATAAATCACCATGAAAAAGGGCGCAGTTGACCAAATGTTCATGATCATAATCCCTTTGAGCGCAACTTCTGGATTACCCAACCAGTTATAAGTGGGTAGCCCTGCAAAAGCGAGAAAATCGTTTAGTAGCCCATCAGTGTTATAAATCCACATGAAGATGAGCGTCAGCACTGCTGAAGAAGTGACTGTGGGTAAAAAGTAGAGGATACGCCACCAGTTTTTACCATGAATCCCTGAATTTAGAGTTACTGCCAGAATTAAAGCTAGGACAGTTTGAGTTGGCACAACAATGGCGACATATTCTGCTGTGTTTCTCAAAGCAATCCCAACTCTTTCATCTTCAAATAATCGCGTGAAGTTCCGAAAACCGATGAACTCGTACTCAATACCGCCAAGTAGTTGAACTTTTTGCAGGGAAAGAAAAACGGCTAAGAGAATGGGTAAGACTACAAAAGTCGCTAAAACTAGGATAGTGGGCATCATGAACAGATACCCAGCTAAATTTTCTGTGATATTCCACCTGAGGTTTCTGCGCCGCCTGTTAATTTCAAACACTACTGAACCTCCACTTAATCCAGCACTAACCCGACTGTAGCGATGGGTAGTACATGATTATTTATCGTACTTCGTATTCAGAACTCGGAACTTCGACCTCAGAACTCGGAACTTCGAGAATTCAAGAATAAATGAAGACTTAGGTTTAAGGAATATGAAACTTAAACTATAATCTCACCTTTACAGCACTGTTTCGACACGATTCAAAAATTCGCTCAAGACTTGCAAGAATCGTTCCGTCTCTTCCAGATGAGGCATATGTGAACTGTTTTCAAATAGTACCCACTCAGAGCCAGAAATACCCCGATGAACTGTTTCGATACAAGTGGGTGTAACCTCATCGTAGCGACCTGAGAGCAGCAGTGTAGGCACAATAATTTCACTTAGACGATCTTCAATATTCCAGTCGATAATTTTGCCAGCACCTCGAAACTCTGTACCGACTTTGCTGTAAGCACTAGTCAAGCAGCTAGGCCAAGGGTCTATTCGGCAAAGAAAAGAATGATTGAACACCTCCATTGCCTGTTTGTATTCGGGGTCTTGAGTGCTACCATCAGCTTCATGCTTACGAATGATCTGTTGTACTTCGATTGGTAGCTGATTCATTAGGCTATAAGCTTCAGTTACAAATTGTTGAATGCTAGAAGGCGTGCTAGCGAGAATCAGACTAACTAATCCAGTGGGTTGAGAAAGGGCATGTTCGAGTGCTAAACAACCACCCCATGATTGCCCAAAAAGATGAATTTGGTCTAAATCTAAGGCGCGGCGGATGGCGAAGAGTTCTTCTTTGAATAAATCAATGGAATACAATTTTGGATCTGTAGGGCGATCGCTATTACCACACCCTAATTGATCGTAAAAAATCACTCTACGTCCGGTTGTGGCGATCGCTGACAAAGGTTCTAAATAGTCATGAGGTACTCCTGGGCCTCCGTGAATACATAGCAGTGGTAGCTTTTTAGAATCTTCTTGGTCTGGTTTAACAATCCGATACCATACCTGATGACCATGAAATGAGATAAAGTCTTCAACGGCAGAAATTGTCATGGTGGAGTTAATATTTTTACTTTTTAAACAAGTATACGTAATTACTCCAATGCTTTAATCTGTTGATTAGCTTCTTTTTGTGCTTGTACCATTGCCTGCTTTAATGATTGTTGTCCCAATAAGGCGCTGACAAATTGGTTATCAAAGTTATTGACGATCGCAGATGAATACTGACCTACTTGCCACGGTGTAGCATAATCAACACCCGCTACTAATGGCGATCGCATCTGGTCTTGATCGTAGCCCAAATTCTTTGCTACTGATTTACGTGTTGGCAAAGCAAACCCTGTTTTTGTCCATTTTTGCATCCCTTCTTTACCCGTGAGATACTCAATCAACTCCCAGGCTTCGGTTTTATGCTGTGTAAGATGATTCATCACATAGGCAACTGTAAAAACCATCGTGCCTTTTTTGCCATTAATAGTAGGCACTGGTGCCGTAGCAAACTCTACTTGGGGAAAGGTTTCAGTTAAATAGGGAATTGCCCAATTTCCCTCAATCACCATTGCCACTTTACTTTGACCAAACATTTCACTACCTGAGTTTGTCCCCACATCAGATTTTTGAGCAGAGGAACGGTCTTTTTGATACTGGTCTACCACTAACTCTAAACCCTGTAAACCTGCTGCACTGGCAAAGGTAGCATAACCATTTTGATCAACGAGTTGTCCCCCAAAAGCTTTAATTTTATAAGCCTGACGCGCCAATTCTGGGATTTCTCCAAAGCCGTATTTGTTAAGTTTGCCTGTCAATTGTTTCGAGTAGTTACGTAATTTACCCCAAGTAGCTGGTGGACTACTCAAGCCTGCGACAGCGAAGGCTTTTTTGTTATAAAACAGAGCAAGGGTAGAATAATCTTTGGGTAGTCCATAAATCTGATTCTTGTATTTGAAACTATCGAGTAGGGTATCTTCAAAATCCGATAGGTCAAATTTGGGGGTAATGTAAGCATCTAAGGGTTCCAGGACATTTTGACTCATTAAAAAAGGAGCTTCCAGCGCATCTAGATAAAAGACATCTGGCGCGGCTTCCCCAACCAGACGAGTTTTAATTACATCCATATATTGGTCGGAGATTACTTCATATTTGACCTTAATAGTTGGATGTTGGGCTTCAAAGTCTTGCAGTACTTGCTTTAAGAGTTTTTGTTCAACAGGAGAGCCTCCCCAACCACTGAGTTTAATGGTGACTGCGGTAGATGCTAGCGGTTTCCTTGGTAATTGTAGGCTTTGACAAGCAATAATAGCGATCGCGATCGCCATTACCAGTCCCAAAAAATTAAACAACCTTTTTTTGATCACAAGACAGCCAATAGTCTCTTTTTTCTTAACTTATACCTTCTGTTTCTAAAGAGTCATATCAATACTTGTCGGGTTTTGGGGAAAAGGGGAAGGGGGAAGGGGAAAGAAAAAACCTTTAACCTGATTCATTACTGAAGGCAAGTGATACACATTACTAACAAGATTCCCGGCTTCTCTAAGAAGTCGGGAATCAGAGCATTTCAATTACTCTTTTGCAAACCCAATCAATCATCAGTTGGATCATCGATCATTTCTGGTACTAAAGCTGGGTTACTTTTACGTTCTTCTGGTGATTGCTCCCGAATAACATCGTCTATTCTGGCCGGGTGTTTGATTTTGTCTAGTACCTCTGGATCTAGTTGCGATGGATCGCCTTCTGGACTAGACTTTTCAGCTTGACTAGGAACTGTTTCCTTATTCATCACTATTTCCCCAAACTTATACGGCAAGCTTAAGTTCTTTTGTAGTCAGCTTCACACTATCTGGAGACTTAATTTCACACAGCAATAAGTGAAAAAAGCGATAGCCCCTTGTAGACCAAAGATGATTCACTAAACTAAATAGCCTTTACTATAAAAAACATAAATATTCTGTATTCTCTGTTTCATAAATAGGAAATAAGCAGTGTTACCAAAAAAGCCTCCCGCTAGCAATCAAACTCAACGCTGGACATTTGCTCAACTTTTTGGACTGGTAAAACGTAATCCCTTGATGATTTCGCGGTGGGTGATCTGCTGGGTAGTTGTAGGTATTGCTGGTGGTCTATTTGCTGCGTTGTACTGGAATGTTTTAGAACTTTTAACTCACCAGTTGCAAAAAGTTGAGGGTTTTAGCCTTCTGATAGTAATGCCACTAGCTGGTTTAGTTATCGGGCTGGTGATTCATTTTTTAGGAAATCCCGGTGAAATCGCCGTGATTGTTGATAATATCCATTTTCGTGGCGGACGCCTAGATCCTCGTAAGAATCCCTCAATGATTCTTGCTTCTCTAATCAGCATATCGGCAGGCGGTAGTGCTGGCCCTGAAGCACCACTGGTACAGGTAACAGGTTCTTTTGGTACTTGGGTTGCCGATCGCCTAAAACTCCAGGGTGAAGACCTTAGAACCATGAGTTTAGCGGCGATGGCGGCTGGCTTCACTGCCTTGTTTGGCGCACCTCTTGGCGGTGCAATGTTCGCCCTAGAGATTTTACACCATCAGCATATTGTGGAATATTACGAAGCCTTGATGCCAGCCATTGTTTCAAGTTGTGCTAGTTATTTGGTATTTGCAGCAATTACACATTTAGGAATTGCGCCGACTTGGCATTTTCCCCAGTACCACCTAGACAACATTGATGATTTTGCGATCGCTATCATGTTCGGCATCATCGGGGCGGTGGCGGGATGGATTTTCATGGGCATTTTTCGGAGCTGCGATTACTTGTTTGTCCGAATTCCCGGGCCCATTTATGTACACACAACACTAGCAGGGTTCGGGCTTGGCACTTTAGCAGCTTTATTACCCCTAACCCGTTATTTTGGACATGAAGAATTGGAGTCAATCCTCAATACTAACTTTCCTGCTGTTTTTCTCCTAATTCTTGCTCTTGGTAAAATCGCTGCCATTAGCATTACAGTAACAGGTGGGTGGCGCGGTGGATTCATCATCCCTTTGTTTTTCACTGGTGCTTGTATTGGTAAAGCTGTAGCAGTTTTAATTCCGGGGATTAATCCGTCCCTTGCGATGATTTGTACAATGGCGGCTATCAATGCAGCTGTAACGCGTACACCTATAAGTACGACTTTGTTACTGTCAAAACTAGCTAATTTAAGTCCTTTTACGCCAATCCTTTTTGCCAGTTTAATTGGATTTTTTTTCGCGCCCAAAGTTCCCCTAATTGCAGCTCAATTGAAGTCCCAGAGAGAAGCTACTGAATGAAAGAGTAGCCAGTAGTCTAGTCAGGGAAGCTTGAAAGGTAAAGGAACGAACCGCAAAGGACGCAAAGAGCGCAAAGGAAGAAGGGAAGTTGATGAGTAAGTTCGTAGTAAGGACTTTAGTCCTAATTTTCTAAGCACTAAAGTGCTTACTACAAACCTTCAAAACTAGCTAAGTATTGGGTTAATTTAGGTACAATTATTGTTCATTAGCCACCAAGAGCGCAAATGTGCGATCGCTTCTTCTTTTTGTTTGGCTTCGACTTCGATCCACGGTGCTTGGTGGTAGACGTTGGGCATATCGGTAATCAAGTTGCTGTGTTTTCTGTCATTGAAAGCTTGCTCACCATTGGAAATATGGACTAATTGCCAATCTGGATTTGTCCAAGTTTCTCGTGCTGCGTAAAACATGGATGCTACACTTGGATGATCGTAGCTATCTAAATTTTCTTGGCAAATATGGTGATGGGCATCAAATACCATCGGCACGCCAGCTTGCTGACATACTGCTAAGATTTCGTCGGCGCTATAAGCGTATTCATCGTTTTCTAGCGTCAAGCGACTTTTGATGTTTTCTGGTAGCTCGGAAATTACTTTTACTAGTTGTTCAGGACGTTGAGATTTGCCACCATGAATATTCATCAATGACCAAGGCGATCGCGGTAAGCCTAGTAAGTCAAATATACGTGCATGCCATGCTAAATTATTGATGCTTGCTTGTACCACTTCAGGAGAATCAGAACTCAGCACTACATATTGATCTGGATGCAACACCACTCTTATGTTTAATGCATTTGCTCGTTCACCGATTGTTGCTAAATCAGCCCTCATTGTTTCTAATATATTTGCGCCGATTTCGTCCTCTAAGTCACTTAGAGGGAATATTGCTGAAGACATCCGGTAAAGCTGAATTTGATTCTGCTCACAAAAGGAAAGGGCGTCATGCAAGCGTTGTAAGTTATGCCTATACAGTTCAGTTAAGGCAATTTTGCGATCGCTAAGGGAAAGTTTTAAATATCGGGTACGCGTCATTGTCCGAAAGCGCACTTGTTTGTCAGAGGTGATGCAAACTAGCCCTAAATGAGGCAGTGTACTTTTATGACACTGCTGTGCATTAGGTAAATTTGGAAATTCGATTACGGTCATTAACTAATACTAACTGTTGCCTGTTTTGAGCCATTTTTTGATTTAAACAAGTTTTACCATTAGCTTACAAGTACCTAAAGAATGAAGTCTTAAGGCTTAGAGGATGTTTGAAAAGTTATAAGGGGTAAAATTTTATGCCAATCGTCTCGCCATAATTATTGCATTTATTAGACCACGCTTTATCCAGCGAATCGATGGTAGCGCCTACGCACGATAAAACTGGCTCCAATCAGACCTATGCTAATCAGTGGCATCATAGTTTTTGGTTCTGGAACTTCTTGGGGAACTTCGATAGAACCGCTTACTAAAGCCTGACCCTTCAAGGTAGTAGTTGATCCCAGGTTAACTATGTCTTCTTCAGAGAATAATAGTGTGCTTGTAGCATTTTTGAATATACCTTCACCATCGGTGATATTTACGACGCCAGAGCCTTTCGCTGTTAGATTTCCAAAATTCACTGAAGCACTAGCATCACTTGTTCCAAACAACTTGTTAATATTACTACCAAATACAATATATCCCTGTGGGAAACCTTGGACGCCGAATACCTCTGGATTGTTATTAAAAGTCAGATTTCCATTGGCATCAAGCACGGAATATGTTAAACCCTCATATAGTCCTAAATCATACGGGGCATCATCACTCAAACCTACCTCAAATACCTGTGAAATGTTGCCTGAGATCGGCTTAATGTTAACTGTTGTGCGATAGTTGCCAGTAAATGGATATATGGTTTGTGCTGTAGCTCTCATTGCATCTGAGCTTATGCTAGTGAAAGTGAGAACTAATGGAACTAGCCACACCTGAAGTGAGCGAAGTATCATTTCAAACTTCTAACCTCAAAAACTATTGATTTTGACAATAAGTAGAATATTTAATTTTCGGAAATATGCGACTTTTACAAAAGTCTTTCAATTTGGGTCAATTGTGTAAATTGTTGTCTACAGGAGACAATCTAAAAATTTTGAAATTAAAAAATTAATATCAATTGACCCTACGGGATTAAAGGTTAGAGAATTTAAAGTGCAGTTGCAATGAATAATCTTTTGATCAACTTGTCAATTTTTTATTAGTTACTAGACTGCCTTTCTAGGGAATTTAAGAATCCCACAGGTTTATTTAAGATGCTAGAAAATTAATGCCCATGACTAATGACTCGAATAAATTTTCTAACATTCTGACCGGAGGCGGAGCGTCTTTGGCTTTGCTCCTGAATTCTGACTCCTAAATTCTTGCTAGAAATTACCTTATGTGTTCCTACGCAAATAAGAGGTAGTAATGATGTTAACCGCTCAATAATCCGGGGTAAATCGCTCAGTAACAAGGCTCAAATGGCGTAAACTCGTTCCTGAACTGGTAGTTCGCCCCGATTTATTGAGCGGATAGTAATGATGGACGAGCAGAATAATCAAAATCATCGTTCACAAAGTCGTTACTGACCGTCCCGCACACAGGGAACCACCAGTTTAAAAACGTTGCCCCAAAGCTTACCCCTTCATGACGAAACCTCGACAAGAATTACGTAAACAGCTGCAAACTTCTTAATTGGCAGCTGTTTCCGGTTTTCTTAGTACTATTTGTCTTTAGACTACAGTAACTCCTAGCGTATAAGAACCAGGATTAAAAAAGCCAGAACTGAAAGTCCCGCCATTTTGCGGGAAGTAATCATAATCACTTACTGAAATGGAGTAAGTACCTGCCCCTAGTGAAGCAGTGATTGATTGAGAAGTACTCGAACTCTGTAAGTTTCCAGCACTATTAAATAGGCCAAGAACTGGAAAGTTACCACTGTAATTCGGCGTACTAATAGTCACAGTTCCTGGGTTAGCTAAAGAAAATGTGAAAAAGTCGAAATCAGGATTGTTCCCTGGAAGTCTTGCCAGTTGAGCAGAGGTATTAACTTCTGAACCTGATGTTAAAGTACCTAGCTTCTCAGCAGTGGCTAGTGTATTGTTTGTCCCTTGTCCAGCATCTTCTTTCTCGTAGAACAGGAAGTTGTCACTATCAAGCTTCAGAGGCGATGCTTGCACAACACCAATGAGTTCATCTAGCTCTCCCCCTGATTTGCCTAGAAATACCCTTGTATCGGCTCCCACAGTCTCCAAGCGATAGTCTGCCAGCGTTCCTTTGAGCTGGATTGTATCTTCGTTGGAGTTGAAGCCACTGATGGTAGCGTAATCTGCAAAACCACTACTTCCACTCTTGTTATCGTCATAGAAGACATTAGTAGCATCTCCAAGTAAGAACTTATCTTCCCCAGGCCCTCCAGTTAGGGTATCAACCTCCCCTAATCCAGGAGAATCAGAACCGTTAGTATCAACGCCTATGAAGACATCATTTCCAGGCCCCCCAAGGAGGTTGTCATTGCCGAACCCGCCATTAAGGGTGTCATCGCCTTCCCCTCCTTCGATTTGGTCATTGCCAGCTCCGCCAAACAGGCTGTCATTCCCATCTTCGCCCAAGACAAGATCATTACCTTCCTGACCATCAAGAAAGTCATTGCTATCCCCACCAAGCAAGGTGTCATTGCCGCCTCTGCCAAAGAGGGTATCACTGCTGCCTCCTCCAATCAGGGAGTCGTTAAAACTAGAACCAAAGACTTGCTCGATATTTAACAGGTCATCATTCCCATCTCCCCCACTGGCACTTCCAGTGCCAAGGTCAACGGTGACTCCGGCAGTGGCATTTAAATAATCAGCAGTATCAACGCCATCTCCACCAAAGAGTTGGTCATCCCCACCTCCACCAAGGAGAATGTCATTGTCACTTCCACCAAGCAGAATGTCATTGCCGCTACCGCCTAGCAGGGTATCATTGCCTTCTCTACTAATGAGAGTGTCATTCCCGTCCTCACCAAGGAGAATGTCATTGCCAAGCCCACCAAGCAGGATGTCAGTGCCGCTACCGCCAAGCAGGGAGTCATTGCCGTTCCCGCCATTGATAAAGTCGTCGTTAGTCCCGCCAAGGAGGGTGTCATTGCCGTTATCGCCAAAGAGGCGGTCATTACCAGCCCCACCATTGACAGAGTCATTCCCGTCCCCACCACTGAGGAAGAAGTCATTGCCAGCTCCGCCCAAGAGGGTGTCATTGAATCGAGAACCAACGACTCTTTCAATCTCCAACAGGACATCATT
The DNA here is from genome assembly GCF_034531155.1 of Nostoc sp. ChiVER01. Lineage (NCBI taxonomy): Bacteria > Bacillati > Cyanobacteriota > Cyanophyceae > Nostocales > Nostocaceae > Nostoc > Nostoc sp. ChiVER01. Next base: position 42,037 of record NZ_JAVRBS010000030.1, read on the forward strand.
CCTGCCCTCCCCAGTAACAGTTCCAGTGGCAAGGTTGATTGTGACTCCGGCAGTGGCATTTAAATAATCAACAGTATCAACGCCATCTCCACCCAAGAGTCGGTTATTGCCAGTCCCACCACGCAAGGTGTCATCGCCCAACCCACCACGGACAATATCGTTGCCTTCCTCGCCATCAAGCAGGTCATTGCCAACTCCACCATCAAGCAGGTCATTGCCACCTCTACCAAAGAGGGTGTCATTACCGCGCCCGCCAGTTAGGGAATCGTTGAAACCAGAACCAAAGACTTGTTCGATATTAAATAGGACATCATTCCCAGCCCCTCCACTGGCGGTTCCAGTCGCTAGGTTGACGGTAACACCGGCAGTGCTATTTGAATAGTCAGCAATATCATTGCCAGTCCCACCAAAGATTTGGTCATCCCCGTCCCCTGCTTCGAGTTGGTCATTGCCAGCCCCGCCAAGGAGGATATCATTGCCCAACCCGCCAAGGAGGATATCATTGCCAGCCTCGCCATCAAGCTGGTCATTGCCAGCCCCGCCATTGAGCGTGTCAACCCCTTCTCCGCCAAAGAGTTGGTCTTTACCGTCTTCTCCAGAGAGTCGGTCATTTCCGTCCCCGCCTTCGAGAAGGTCATTGCCAGACCCAGCAAGGAAAGCATCATTACCGAACCCACCAAGCAGGGTGTCGTCACCGGCTCTACCAAGGAGTTGATCGTTCCCCTCCTCGCCATCGAGAAGGTCATTGCCAGGTCCACCAAGGAGGATATCATCGCCTAACCCACCAAGCAGGGTGTTCTCGCCGCCCTCACCATTGAGAAGGTCATTGCCGTCCTCGCCATTAAGCGAGTCATTGCCAGCCCCACCCAAGAGGTCATCATTGCCGCTCCGACCAAAGAGGTTATCATCACCGCCCAGACCAAGAATAGCGTCATTGTCAAATGTGCCAATTAGAGTGTTATTGTTGTTGTCTCCAATAATGTCTGCCATATCAATCCTCTCGGTTATAAGTTTGATTCAGAGATATCCGCTGGCAGAGGTGTCATTTATGAGTAGCCCTGCCACCGGGGAGAAACCCTAGATGGGTAGTTAAAAAAATGCAGCATCTACTTAGACTAGTTTCGTAACCGCTCAATAATTCGGGGTAAATCGTTCAGTGACAAGGCAGGCTCAAATGGCGTAAACTCGTTACTGAACTAGTAGTTCGCCCCGATTTATTGAGCGGATACGTGGTTTTTTGGTCTAGACACTGCCTAAATAGCCATCACTAGCATAGGGCAAACGCATCTTATTTGCTAGTAAAAACTATGGAGACCTGGAAGTATAATTAGTTTTTTGAAGTGACGTCGTAGATGAGCCAAACATTTCTGTTGGTCGGCCACTGCACAACCATTGTAAACACTAAAGTCTAGTTCTTGAGGCAGGCTTTGGTTCATATTTGTGATACTCCCCCCCAAGTGTCCCTTTTATCAATAGACTTCTTGCATAAGTCGGGAACTGGGGTTGGGGGAAGGGGAAAAAGTTCTGTATCGTCCTTTTCCCCTTTAACCTTTACCCTTTTCCCTTTCTTGCAAAAAGCACTTTTGCAAGAGGTCTAATACTCTGCTACCTGAATCCTTACCTTTCTTGGGCATATATCGTGAGGATAATAGTGAAATCTTTTGTCTTTACCTATGTAGTCGCTGATGCCATTGCCAAGCATGGGTGAGGATTTCCTTAACATTGGGATATTGGGGATGCCAACCCAAAACTTTAGTTGCTTTGTCACTGCTACCAACTAAAATAGGAGGGTCGCCTGGTCTGCGATCGCGTTCCTCTATTTTGATTTCTTTACCTGTTACTTATTGAGCAGTTTCTATCACTTCTCCCACTGAAAAACCACTACCATTTCCAAGATTAAATACTTCACTTTCTCCGCTTTTGAGCAGATATTCTAAACCCAAAATATGAGCTTGCGCTAAATCATTTACATGAATATAATCCTGGATACAAGTACCGTCTGGGGTAGGATAATCAGTGCCAAAAATAAAGATAGATTCGCGTTTACCCAATGCGGCTAATAGTACTAAGGGATTGGGGAATGGGGACTGGGGAAGAAATATTTTCATTCCTTCGTTGTGAACCGTGTTCATGGAGTCTCTTGCAAAAGTGGAGAAAAGGTTAAGGGGTGAATGGCACTAAGAAAAGCCGAAACGCTTGTGGATTAAGCAGTTTGCAACTGCTTTTGTAATTCGTGCCGGGGTTTGGTCATTAAGGGATAAGCTTTCGGGCGACGTTTACGGACTCGTGGTTCACTTCTACCGGGGCGATCGCTCACAGCTTTGTGAGCAATAACTTTTAGCAAAGTGCGATAAAATTGGTGACGTTTTTGAGAAGTTGCTGCTAATAATTTGGGAATAAAGTTAATTAAGTGGTGGCGAGTACCTTGTAGTGATAGGCGATTTGGAGGAGTATTGTAAATAGTCCCAGCCGACCACATTAAGCTCCGAAGTAAATTGTAAGCCAGTAATTGAAGAAGAATCCAGGAGTCAGAATTCAGGAGTCAGAATCAATCAGTCGGGGATTCAGACCCGCGACTGATTGAAGACCACTAAATTGAAAATTTAGTGGGGGGTCTTAAACCCGATTATTCATCCGCCAGTCATACAGAATTCATTCTGAATTCTGACTCCTGACTCCTGAATTCTGTTCGATAAACATGAATTTCTTTGCGGATCATTGGAGGAGTTTTACATCGTAAAATATCCATACCCAAGGTAGTTTTTATATGTCTCAAATCCAATTCAACATCCCAACGTTTACCGTAAAGTCCAACAATTTCAAGAGTAGAATAAGAAGATTTATCTAAAAGAGTAGTAATTAAGCTGACTTGTTGAGTGCGAAAACCAGGAATAAGAATGTAGTAGTAAATTTCTCTTACAGTTATGCTAGAAGGTAGAGCATCAAAATCATCCTTGCTCAATCCTTGTGGGCATCGTTTAGGTTTATACCAAGTAACTAATTTGTCGCAATCCCCAACAATTTTGCCTTTTCGTATGGTTGTTGTCCGAGATTGATGCTTGCGGAATACCGCATCACAACCGAGTTGTGTAATAGAAACCATGTCAGCATAAGCGCAAAAAGCTCTATCACCTAAAAGAACTTGAACAGGGTGTAGGGTGTGGGGTGTGGGGTGTAGTGAAGACGGTGTTGGCAGAGGATTCAGACCTCTCCCAACACGTTCGACCAACAAAGGGCGGGGCTTGTATCCCGACGGTTGTTGGGGCTATATATCCCCTACACCCTACACCCCACACCCCGCCCCAACGGGGCTTGGTCACTGGGTTTAAGAAAACTGTACAGTTTTCTTGCTAATTTAATATCGTGAGTGTTCAGGACATCGATGCATAAAGCAACGGCGGCTCCTGTAACTAAACTGAATATCACACCAATTTTTGCAATTGGAAATCCACATCCAGCTTTTTGAGTACTTGGCTGAGGATACTCCTTCTGGTTCTCTACAGTGTCCGGCATAGAGACAGTTGACCCATCTATTACTTTCACATTCCGTCCACACCATAAATGTTCTTGAGTTACTCTTTCTTCTAAATTATGTGCAGAATAATTGAAAAGCTTCTCTAGTAATTTTTCTGGTAATCTTGCTCGTGCTTGACAGTATGCACTCGTATCTGTTGACGGAATTTCTACTTCTGATTCTGCCAGATGTGCAATTATTTTACTTACAGTATTGTGGCAAGTTTTATCCGTATCTAAAACCTGCGATAAAAACGCCCACAACGTTATAAATGGGTCAAATAATCGCTTTTTATATTTGATTTTTAGCTCAGATATTGCAAGTCTGATCACCGATTCCGGTAATAGTTCTTTGAAAGCTAAACCTAAACTTTGGTTAAATTTATCCTTGAGGATTTGTACTCTTAGTGTCACAGTAGTGTTTATGATGTTGGCTTATTCGTCTCAAAAAAGTATTTCACGGACGAGTAAGCTTTTTCTACCGACAAAAATTTTTTAGGCAACTGTGCATCATCTCTTCATCAGCGTTCGTCGTTGACGTTGCCGTTCGCGCAGCGTCAAGGACAGGAGAAGGCATCGCAGCTACTTGTGCCATTAATTACTGCGCTCTCTGGCATTAAAAGCTGTAACCCTTATTCTGCATACCTTAGAGCTTTTCTTAGTGCCATTCGGTTAAGGGGTAAAGGGGAAAGGTTTAAATCCCTTACCCTTTAACCTTTCCCCTTTCCTCAACCCTCACCTAACAATTTTGGGTTTTCAGACAACTAGATTCTTTCTTCCAAGTAGCGAGAAATTGCATTGTCAAGGGATGGCATAAATTCACCCCGGCTGCTACCAAGAACGCTGTAAGTTGGGCGAGGAGCAGTTAAACCAAGCTCTTCTGTGGGTACAGAAATCAGATTGGTAACACTGACTCCAGCTTGTTTAGCCGCTAACCGCGCGAAATCAGCCCAGGCGATCGCACTCTTATTCGCCAAATGCCACAGCCCACATTCACCGTCAATTAATAAATCTAGGCTGGCATGAACTAAATCTGGTACATAAGTAGGTGAAACAATTCCATCCTCTGCGGCAATGAAATTATTACCAGCACTAAGCTGACGCAGAGCGATCGTGACGAAATTATACTCATCCCACGGCCCAAAAAATGCACTGGTGCGAATTACCAGCGATGCAGGATAAGCCTGCAATACCAGCTTTTCTGCCAAAACTTTGCTACACCCATACACATTAAGAGGGGCAACGGTATCAGTTTCGACATAAGGATTAGATACAGCACCGTCAAATACCAAATCTGAGGAGAAAGTTAATAGCGGTATGTTATGTTGAGCGCAAGCAGCAGCTAGAATCGCTGGGCCTTCGGCGTTCACCTGTAAGCAAACATGGGGTTCATTTTCGGCATCGTCCACCCGCACGTATCCGGCAGCGTTCACAACCGCCCACGGCTTAAACTGGGTAAGTGCCGCATCCACAGAGGCAGGATCGGTAATATCCATTTCTTGGCGTGTCAGCAGCTGATATGAAATTCCGCGCACTTCGCACAAGCGAGCAAAAGCCTTTCCAAGAGTTCCTCTAGCACCGACGATCGCCAGGGGACGAAGGGAGGCAAGGGGCATTAAGGAAGTTTTTTTCCTTGCTTCTCCCATCATCGCATTGCAACTTAGTGCAGGGTATAACAGGCGCTCTTGTCGATGCCACCAGCCTGGAGTTTCAAGTAGCGGGTGATTTAGTTGATGCCCATTTGCTAGATTCTGCACCATTTTTGCGATCGCTGTCGGTCGAGGATGTGGCAATTCTCCTTCGGAGACGCTACGCGAACGCAAATCAAATACACCTGGCTCGTAGTAGCCGTTAGCTTTTGTAACTAAACTATTCCAATCGTAGCTGCCCAGGAGCGCCCAAACAGTGACAGCGCGGATATCCACACCCTCAGCTTGTAATTCCTTCGCCGCATTCCACACCTCATAAAGCCAGCGTAGCTGCTCCTCACGGGTGCAGCTAATATGAGCTTCGGTGACAGCAAGGGGCAGGTGATAGCGTTCCCATGCTTCTAGTAATAATGTGCCTGGGCCTGCCAAACCCTCAGCACAAACTCGCACCGCCTCTACATCAGCATACTTGTCATGCCCATTACCGCCATGCGTCCAAGCTGGATAATTTTCTGTGTGTTCATCCAAAAAGCGTTCGCTGGTTAAATAATGGTTAATCCCTATGATGTCAGGGGGGCAGGTATTTTGCAAAAATGTCTCAAGTTCAGCCTCGCTAATACCACATTTCTTTAAGTAACCCCACATTGAATGAGTAGGGTTAATTCGACCGCACAATAAATCAAGGCTCAACCAACGGCGATCGTTCTCAAATTCTGCTTGATATTCTAATTTCGGTGTACTGTAAATCTTACCTAAATCCTCAGTTTGCACTAATTGAGCGCCAGGGTTGACTTCTCGGATTGCCTTCATTGCCAAGGCTACTGCGCGACACTCTCCCAACAAAGCACGGGCAAAAGTTAAATCATCCCGCCCGTGAGGATACCAGTGACCATACATTCCACTGAATCGCGCCGTTGTCAGTGGTTCGTTTACAGGCGTGTAATGTGTTACCCAAGGATAGCGATCGGCAACCGCACGGGCAAACACTGCTAGTTTCTCTGGAAATTCTGGGTCTACCAAACTTGTATCTCGTGGGCCGCTACCATGATGCACTAATCCCACAATCGGAAGGATGCCGAGTTCGCGCAAGCGCCCCAGTCTTTCATCAGACCAAGACCAATCGGCAGTTTCTAGCCCATTAGGTGCTATCTTCTCCCACAATACAGGGTAGCGGATAGCTTTTATCCCTAGTTCTGCAAATAAATCTAAATCATTTAAGCGCGTTGCATGACCGTTGCGTTCCAACTGGTCTAAATATTCATCACCCACGCGATTAACTGTACACTCTACACCAGCCCACACTTCCAAGGGGAGTTGTGAATTATTCTCTCTCAAAACTTTATTTGTCACGTCTTTACTTGAGTTAAAGAAAAAAGACATAATTTACACAACCAAAGCTTTTATTACCTTTATCAAGACTTACGCGAACAATAGCAAAACCTTTTTTCAGTTAGGGGCAATTCATGAATTGTCTCTATAGCGTGTAATTTTGCGTAAGTTTTACTTTAATAATTCCGCGTTTTGATAACGCAGATATAATATCTACTCTTTGCGGATCGTTGACCACAAAAGCATGAAGAAAAATACAAAATTCAAAATCAATTAGTGGAATACTCAGATCCAACAGTTTCTTAGTACAGCTTTGCGTCAAATCGTAGCGTTGCGTTTTTAATGCAATGGGATGCATTGGCATTGTCAAGTGATGCATTAGCATTGCAGGGTATTGCCGCATTGAATTCGCTACGAATTAATGAAATGCTATATTTAGTAACCACTAAATCATCTGCCAGTCACATAAAATTGCCAACCTAACTTTTGTAGAGACGCAATCCATCGCGTCTCTACTTTAAAAAAGTTTAGCCTGGGCAGCACCTGCCCACGAGCAACATCAACAAACTTAAGCCTTAACCGCTATTTGTTTGTATGTTGCTAAAGCCTGCGCCACACAATGATCCATGTTGAGATACTTGTATGTAGCTAGCCGTCCCACAAAATGCACACCTGGTGTTGACTCAGCCAGGGCTTTGTATTGTTTGTAAATTTCCTGATTTTCAGGACGTGGCACTGGATAATAGGGGTCGCCCTCTGCCTTGGGAAACTCGTAAACAATACTAGTTTTGGAGTGTTCCTGTCCAGTTAGGTACTTAAATTCGGTAATACGGGTATACAGTTGTTCGTTGGGATAGTTAATTACTGGCGCTGACTGAAACACAGGGGTGTGATGCGTTTCGTGTTTGAAATCCAATGAGCGATAGGGTAGTTTACCGTAGCGACAATCAAAAAACTCATCAACTGGCCCAGTGTAAACCATCTCGCGGCAAGGTATAGCTTTCTCGATTTCGCGGTAATCGGTGTTAAGCATTACCTTAATGTTCGGATGATTTAACATATTCTCAAACATTCGAGTGAAGCCGTGCAGTGGCATTGCTTGGTAACTATCTGTGAAATATCGGCTGTCGCGGTTGGTACGGGTGGGAATTCGGGCAATTACTGTTTTGTCAAGTTCTGAAGGATCGAGTCCCCATTGTTTGCGAGTATAGTTTTTGAAGAACTTTTCGTAAAGCACTTGACCAACTTTACTAATTACTACATCTTCAGAAGTACGGATGTGTTCTCTCGGTTCTGCAACTGACTGAAAAAATTCTTCCGCCTGGAATGAATTGAGGTTCATTCCATAGAGTTTGTTGATGGTGTCAAGGTTAATGGGGATGGGAACGAGTTGTCCATCTACGCTAGCTAAAACGTGATGCTCGTAAGAACGCCAGGGAGTGAACTGTGAGAGGTATTCAAATACTTCACGGGAACTGGTATGAAAGATATGAGGGCCGTATTTATGTACGAGAATCCCGTGGTCGTCGTAATGGTCGTAAGCATTGCCACCGATGTGGTTGCGCTTGTCTATAACCAATACTTTTTTACCAGAATTTCTCGCCAATCGTTCAGCAATAACGCTACCAGAGAAGCCTGCACCAACAACTAAATAATCAAATATAAAGTCTCTGGTAATGATACTTGGTGCTTCTGGGATATTTGTTGAGATGGGAGATTTCCCATTTTTACCATTAGTTGTGGTATCTGGTGTGGTTGCGAAGTTCTTAAAGAGCGGCTGCGCTAACGCAGATTCTATCAACTGCATCATCGATCCCCAAGTCCGATCCCAAGAAATCTGTTCTAAGAATGCATCTACTCGACTCAACCATCCTGATGTTGGAGTATCTTCTTGCAATGCCTGTTCTGCTGCGGCGACAAACTCTTGAGCAGTGTCTGCAATTCGTACTAGCTTCAAGTCTCCATAAGGACGCACCACATCTCGAATTGAGGTAGAGACCACAGGTTTACCTGCGGCTAAATACTCTGGTGTTTTTGTCGGGCTAATAAAACGTGTTGACTCGTTTCGCGCAAACGGCAACATTGCCAAATCCCAACCCCCTAGATATGCAGGCAAGTCTTTATAGTCTTTACTACCAAGGTAATGAATATTTTCATGCTGTGGCAGAGTTGCTGGGTCAATTTTCACAACTGGCCCAATTATCACTAGATGCCAATCAGGACGAGCTTCGGCAATTCCAGCTAATAATTCAATATCCATCCGCTCATCAATTACACCATAAAAGCCAAGGCGCGGATGAGGAATATTTGCTTGATCTGCTGGTTCTTCTTTAACGCTTCTTCCTTGTCCAAAGTGGGGTACATCTACACTACTAGGAAAGGCATAAACGTTTGGATGCTGGTTTACTTTACTTTCATAAAGGCTTTGCCCGCCTGTAAATACTAGATTTGCCCGACGAAATAGTTCTGCTTCATACTTCTTTAAAGTAGGCGATGCTCCTTTAAAAGCAGACAATTCATCCATGCAATCATAGATAATAGCTTCAGGTTTTAAATGGCCTGCCCATGCGATCGCCATTGGCGTATAGTACCAACAAATGTACTTAGAGATATTATGTTCTGCAAATAACCCATCAAGCAATACTTTTATATCGGCATTTATTGCTTCTTCACTTAAACCTTCTGGTAAATATGGAACGACAACTATCACTCCACTTTTGTCTTCACTAATGTCCAATCGTCCCAATGGTTCCCGGCTAAAAATTGGCTCTTCGATAAAGAATACTCTCTTTTTTTGAGCGCAGCGACTTAAAAGATGTTGTGGTCTTTGATAAACAAAATTCCAGCGCAAATGAGATAAGCAAACTATATCAGGCGTATCGGTAAAAGCTTTTGTTGAGCGAGAGTTTTTGTTGAATGAGGATAAATTTATTGATGTCCCTAGCGATTGCGATTTCGCTATCTCCGGTGATTTTGCTTCATTTACCGTTGGCGACACACTATGGCTCACACCGTTATTTTGTACTTGCACTTTATTGCTTGACATAGATTATTAACTCAACTTGCAGAATATTGGACTAACAAGTTCTGTTTTTCGTAAAGAATTAGTTTTATTATTCGCTTTTTTGAATTACATATTCATCTATCTAAATATAGTAATTAAAAACTACTGTATTATTCTTAAGTATTAAAATTCTAACGTTATTGACACTAAATTATGTGTAAGAATGTGTAAAATTTAGCCAAATATGTAATTAGATATACGCCAAAAGGCTTACATCCATATTACTTTTGTAAGTAAACATTAAAACAAAGCAAATTAAAAATATAAAAAATTTAGTTTACTCATGTATCTACTACAAATGTTTTATAGTTACTACTCATAAATATATGATGATGTCTAGTTCAAAAATTATTAATATAATTCTGATATCAAACTAGTTTAGGCAAGGCTTCCGCTATATTTATACTTCAACTAATAGGACATTACCAATTCAAAATTCAAGACATTAAAATCTACATTTATCAGAACTTTAGACTTTTTGTTGATCACCTAAACTAACTAGAATTGTACAAATTTCCGGCTTTATAGTGTAAATTTTGAGCAATTGCTCAATAATATGGTTTATATCGTTTGGTTGGATAAAGCCGAGCTAAAAAAAAATTACTTTTTATTTAGGGTGCTAAACACACCTCAAGAAAGATGGATGTTTCTCGCAAGGAGAAGAGTATTGGAGACAGCGTACTTTTCCAAACATGTCAAGTTATTTACAAAATTATTAATCTTGCCAAAGAATTTTGAGCAAATGATCTAGTGGAAATACACGCTGGTTTAGCCAAGCTTTCTTAGGAATTGATCATGATTAAACGAACCTTAGTTACTATTGCTCTCCTTGCAGTTGGATTTTTCGTCTCATTGGGATACTCAGCATTACTTCCCAATAGTGAGTTTGTGAATGCTCAAACAAATCGAACAACCCCAACCCAAAATACCCAAGTTAACGAGGTTGATCGGCAGTTCTTTATAGATGCAGGTAAAGCAGGCTTAGGTAACATCGCGCTGGGGCAATTAGCATTGTAACGTTCGACTAATCCTCAAGTTAAACAATAGAACAAAAAAGCCAAAGAACTTTAGTTCCAGGCGGGTGAGCTAGCCAACAGTTAAGCTATTTCAAGGTTTTCATGAATTGGTATTAATCCTTGGCAAATCAAATTGATTTGGAGGCGATCGCCTGTGGTGTCCAGGTGGGGCCTTCGCAATATGGCCCATCTGCCGACCAAATAAGTTTATCCAAGCACATTCGCCGCGCATCCATGTTTACATCCCAAGCATGGTAGACAATGTAATCAGTCTGACCGTCGGGGCCTACAACGATTGAGTTATGTCCAGGCCCTTTCACACGATCAGGAAGCGAACGTAGCACCCGTGGCCCCATTTCGTTACCCACATCAGAGTAAGGCCCCATCACACTATCGGCAACACCATAATCTACGCCGTAGTCCTCTGTTTCCCAGCGCCCACCACTATAAAAGCAATAATATTGGCCTCCATGTTTACGGACACAGGGGCCTTCTAAGGTATGCCAATCAAAATGTTCACCATACATCAATCGGTTGGCTAAAAATCGTTGCCAATCGGAACGCGCCCGTAAGACGACTTTACCGACACCACAAAGTTTCGTCATATCTTGAAGCCGATCTACAAAAAGGGCAGTACCAGCCCGCACGCCGCCCTCAGTGTCTAAAAAATCACGAGCATAAAATAAATACCACTGCCCATCGTCATCACGGAATGCGTGGGGGTCGATGGCGAAGGAGCAAAAATTTGGATCTACAAGTGGCTCACCAACATCTTTATAGGGGCCCAGAGGATTATCGCTTGTGGCAACACGCAACTGATGATTTTTATCCTCGTGTCCTACAGAGTAGTAGAGGTAAAATTTACCATTGGAATAAGCAACTTCGGGGGCCCAAAAATTATTGCCAAGGGAGGGGTCTGGCCGCAACAGTGCGTTATCTACAAAATCCCAATTCACGAAATCAAAGGAGCGTAATAGAGGGAAGACACGTAGTTTTGCGATTTCGTCTACCATTCCTTCCGCTTCGGCTGCACCAGTGCCGATCGCGTAGTATACACCCTCAAATTCCCAAACAAAAGGATCGGCAAAATAGCCTTTGTAGACTGGATTGGTATAAGTTAACATCTCGGCGCTCACTATAGCGTGTTAACTCAATTCTTGAGGAAGTGCGATCGCAAAAACAACTATCTTTATGCTGGTTCGCACCCTTGAATTGTCCGACATTGCTGAATTTGAGTATGAATGATTCCAAACTCCTCTACAAAAATACGAAAACTCTAAGACTACCCCTTTCAACGTAACTCGTAAAATAAGATTATTTTTTCTCAGCGCTCTCTACCCCTCTACGGTTTAAAAGTAATTTATTTAACCGCAGAGGGGTAGAGAACCAGAGTAAAGAGGTTAAAGAGATGCGATAAATTGCCGTCTCTACTCTTAATTTATCCATCAATTATTTATTGACAGACTAATAGCTGTAAAATGGGAATAACTTATTAGTACTTAAAATTTACGTAAGTTTCAACCTTCTCCTTTGGCAACTGTTCCACCACCTGACAACGAATCATTTGCCTTAAATTCTCTGGTAGGCTCTCATAATAGTCTCGTTGGAGAGTCAAATCTACCTTCGGCGTATGTAACCAGTGCATAGCATAGCCCATAACTACCATCGGTCTTGGCTGGTTAGTCCGATTTGGTGAACCCCGATGCAGTGCCAAAGGTGTCCGAATCATGGCATCCCCTAGCTCCATATAAAAAGATTCCATCGGAATTTCACCAGTGGCAATTTTCCTTAATCCCTCTTCACGCGGCAAAAGATGCGTACCACGCGCCATCTGGAATGGCCCGTTTTCTGCGGTTACTTCCACAAGTGGGAAGTTAACGGCAAGAGCGTAGAGTGGCGTTACTATTTGATCGGAGAACAAAGGGCGATAGTCCCGATGGATTTCCTGATAATCCGAACCCTGTACTGGAAGATCAACCCCCATCTGAACCATCACATATTCCTGATAAAATACTCGCTCCAGCACACCCATAATCACTGGATTAGCAAAAACTTCTACGTTAGCAAAGGGGGAAACCCAAGGCAATGTTAGATAGTAACGCGCAATTTCACGGGGAGCCAGTCCACCTGGTTGATTTTGACGTTCTTGGAATAAATTATCAAAAGCTTTTGCCCATTCGCTAATCAATTCTTTGTCAAAAAGACCGGGAATCACACAAATTCCGTCTCGATTTAGGTCTTCGGCAAATTGGTTTAGGTCAGTATCTGTATATTTATTTACTCTACCTATACTTTGAACCATTTTCTTATCCTCGCCAATTCCTCATGTTAAAGTCAAATTTAAATCGGACTCTCAATAGCAGTTTTTGCAATTGTTCGTCGATAATAGCGCACCATTTCTGGAATTGACTTATCAGTTTTTGTAGACTTAGGTTATCCAAATCTCTTTATAGATAAGGCTTTATGTTGGTTAGTTGCTAGGGTTTTTCGGTTGTGGGGAAGGTGCTGAATCAGAAATACAGCAATGCTTTTTAAGGCAATTCACTGCCCAAATTGTGATATTATAAATGTAGTAAGAGGTGATAAAACTACTGAAGGTAAAAACTGTTGCCTTTGCCGCCAAGATGGGAGTTTTCGCCGCAGATTCATAGGATGACTGTTAAAAATCAGCTACAACTCCGTAATGTAGAAATTAAAATAATTTGTAATACTTAATTAAGTTTTGTAACGGAGATTTAGTGCCAAATTGAAGCAGAACTTTCCTTCAATGTGGATTTTGCAAGGCACACCTCGGCACTTGGGAGTTGATATTGAGTTAAACCTCCAGAATTAGTTAAAAAATTCCAGCGTTATGGGGCAATAGGGTTAAGTTACAAAACCAAATTCAGCAGAACTCTTATGGGGTGGGCGTTTTGCCGCCCAGTAGATGCAATTTAAATATGGAACAGCTTACCTAATTATTTCCTGCCAACTTGGCAAATATTTACAATATGTGTGCCATAATGTCACGAGTTAATAGTCTATACCTAATTTTGTATCCCCCATACTAGGGCGCTTAATGTATTTTATGTTTACTATTAAGCGATAAATAGCATTATGTCAATATAGGTATAAAGTTATATAGATTACGGTAAAAGGAGCAAAAAACTCCTGGAATGTCTCAAAATAGCCTAGTTTAGTCTAAACCGAAGGCACAGAAAATTTGTTCTATTGTAGTTACATTAAGAGGTTTTAATGAAATTGTTGGATATACAAAAGCGTAAGACAGAGTTGCCCTCTAATACAGATAATCAAAGGGTTTCTAGCTTTCCAGAAGCTGGGTATCCACGCCCACAGTTACAGCGATCGCACTGGCTAAATTTAAACGGTGAGTGGAAGTTCGCTTTTGACAATGAAGGACGATGTGTTCAACCAGGCGATATCCAGGGGTGGACTCATCATATACAAGTTCCCTTCGCTCCCGAATCTACCAAAAGTGGTATTGGTGATACAGGTTTTCATCCAAATTGCTGGTATGAGCGAGAATTTGAAACGCCTGAAGGTGAGGGCAGATTATTACTGCACTTTGGGGCTGTAGATTACCGCGCCCGTGTATGGGTGAATGGTCAATATATGATAGAGCATGAAGGGGGACATACTCCTTTCACACTGGATATTACCGCAGTTTTGAATGACACTGGCATAACTAAAGTAACAGTCTGGGCCCAGGATGATCCTTGTGACCTTGCCAAGCCTAGAGGAAAGCAAGATTGGCAATTGGAACCGCACAGTATTTGGTATCCTCGCACCAGTGGTATTTGGCAAACAGTCTGGATTGAGCGGGTGGGTAGAACTTACATCGATAATATTCGGTGGAGTCCCGATTTCGAGCGCTGGGAAGTTGGTTGTTATGCTGCGATCGCAGGTGATGCCCCTGCTGGTATCCAAATCAAGGTAAAACTGAGCATTGGCAATAACGTGCTGGCAAACGATACTTATGAAGTGTTTAACGGAGAAATTGGCCGTCGCATTTCCCTTTCCGATCCAGGTATCGACGACTACCGTAACGAATTGCTATGGAGTCCAGAAAAGCCCACTTTAATGGATGCCCACGTTCAACTTTGGCATAACAATGAACTTTTGGATGAAGCAAAATCCTATACAGCAATGCGGACTGTGGGGATACAGCGCGATCGCTTTATGCTCAATGGTCGTCCTTATTATTTGCGCTTAGTTTTGGATCAAGGCTACTGGCCCGATTCGCTAATGACAGCACCGGACGATGGGGCATTGCGGCGCGATGTCGAACTTGCCAAAGCAATGGGTTTTAACGGAGTCCGTAAGCACCAGAAAATTGAAGACCCGCGATTTTTATATTGGGCAGATGTGCTGGGGTTGTTAGTATGGGAAGAGATGCCCAGTGCATATCGTTTCACACCGAAAGCAGTGGAACGCACAACGCGAGAGTGGGCTGAGGTAATCAGGCGGGATATCAGCCACCCCTGTATCGTAGCTTGGGTAACGTTTAATGAATCCTGGGGAGTTCCGAATTTGGTTGAGACTGCGGCTCACCGAAACTACGTTTTGGCAATGTATCACTTAACTAAAACTCTCGATCCAAGCCGTCCAGTGATTGGCAACGATGGCTGGGAAAGTACAGATACGGATATTCTGGCTATTCATGATTACGACACTCACCCACAACGATTAGGTCATCGCTATGGGCCGGAAGTGAAGCTATCAGATTTGTTTGACCGGAAGCGTCCTGGAGGGCGCATCCTGACACTGGATAACTTTCCGCATCAGGGACAACCAGTGATGCTGACTGAGTTTGGTGGTATTGCCTATGCTCCTGTTGATAACCCCGATGCAGATAAAGCTTGGGGATATGAGCGTTGCTCCAATATTTCCGAGCTAGAAATTAAATACGCTACTCTGCTCGAAACGATTAATGATATCGAGTTGTTTAGCGGATTTTGCTACACCCAATTTACAGATACTTTCCAAGAAGCTAACGGTTTATTATACGCCGATCGCACACCTAAATTTCCCATTGAGGCGATCCGCGCTGCGACCCTTTCAGGACAAGGATTATGTACTCCCACAAGCTGTTAAAGCCGGATGGTCGTCCACTGACCTTATACAGTCGATACCCGATTGCCGATAATATCATCGCCACTAGCCCTAGTAATGAACCAGTGCAAGCAAATCCCCACCTGCGCTGGCATCCTTTACGCGGCGAATGGGTTGCTTACGCTTCTCACCGTCAAGGGCGAACTTTCATGCCGCCTCCAGAATATAACCCCCTTGCACCGACTACAAAACCGGAGTTTCCTACAGAACTCCCCCCAGGTAAGTATGATGTAGCGGTGTTTGATAATCGCTTTCCCTCAATGGCTCAAACGGCACACGATCCGCCAGAGTGCATTGTGGAAACATTGCCTGCTAATGGGGCGTGTGAAGTGGTGGTTTTTGCACAAAATGCCCAAGCTTCCCTTAGTTCTCTGGAATTGGAACACCTTGATTTGCTCTTAGAAGTGTGGGGCGATCGCACCCGCGTATTAGGAGCAAATCCCCAAATTCAGTACGTGCTGCCATTTGAAAATAAAGGTGTAGAAGTAGGTGTAACATTGCACCATCCTCACGGGCAAATTTACGCATATCCCTTTGTACCGCCAGTGCCAGCGCGAATGCTGTCAATGCAGCAAGAGTATTATGAAAAACATCGACGGGGTTTAATGCAAGACTTGATTCAGAAGGAAATTGCAGATAATCAACGGATTATTTATCAAGATGAGTATGCGATCGCATTTGTCCCGGTATGCGCTCGTTACCCCTATGAAGTTTGGATTGCGCCAATTCAGCCAGTTAGCAGTTTTACCGAACTTACCCCAAAACAACGTTGGGGACTTGCTAAGGCGTTAAAAACTGTCACTCTCAAGTATGACGGCTTGTGGAATCGTCCATTTCCTTACTTGATGGCTTGGTTCCAAGCACCAACTGACGGTTTAGCCCATCCAGAAGCGCATTTACACGCCGAGTTTTTTCCACCATATCGGACAAGCGAAAGGCTGAAGTATCTAGCGGGAACTGAACTTGCAGCCGGTATGTTTGCCAATGATGCTTTGCCAGAAGAAAAAGCGAAAGAGTTACAGGCTGTGGTGGTAAATATTGAAGAACCGATTTCGGCATAAAGAGGAATGGCACTAAAACAGCTAAAGACTTTTTTGCTGCTTGTACTCCAGACTGTTTCGTATTTAATGCTAACAGAAAGCAGGGAGGGGGCGAAAACCCCCTGTCTTTTCTTAATTTAGTCTCTATCCAATATTAAATTAAAGTATAAAGTTATTGATACCAGGGGTTTAGATAAGGATGGTACGGCGGTTCGACGCGATTTAATGGACTGTTTAAACGACCAACGAACTCTGACTGTTTTGTGTTCCAGCTTTGAGGATGCACTAAGTAGTGAGATATATGACCTGATTGCTAACTTGATTCAAAATCATGATATTAAGTTGTGATTTTATTTGTAGGTTGTATTAGAAGATGTGTAATCTAACTACCCTTTTCTAATAACTTATACTAATATTTTTTGATACATTGACAGATAAAGGATAAAATAATATGAAAATCCGATGAATAAAACGCGGTCAAAATATAGAAATATTAGAGGAACTAAATAACATTCCCGATGGAACAGAAATAATTATAGACTTAGAATTTATTGAAAAGCAAATACCCGAACCAAAACTACATTTAACAGAAGAAGAGAGATTAGCTAAATTAAATAAATTATTTGGGGTGTGGAAAAATCAACCAGATTTAACAGAAATATTTGTAGAGATTGACCAGCAACGTCATACTTACCAAGGTAGAAGCATAGACCCAATTGATAATCAGGATAACGGCTAATGTATCTGTTAGACACTAACATTTGCATTGCACTTCTCAAAGAAAATCCCCAAGCAATGAAAAAACTTAATTGCTACTTTAGCCAATGTTATCTATCAACAATTATAGTTGCAGAACTTTATAAAGGCGTTTACTATTCTCAACAGGTGTCCAATAACCTAGAAACTTTGCAGCAGTTTATTGACCTATTACTCATAGAACCATTTGACTTAGAAGCAGCTATTGAATTTGGGAAGATTCAAAGCGAACTCAAAAAAGTTGGTAAACCAACTGGAGAATTAGATGCATTAATTGCTGCTGTTGCTCGTTCTCGCAATGATATTCTCGTAACTAATAATATCAAAGATTTTACTAATATTCCTAACTTACAATTAGAGAACCGGTTAGAAAATTAGACATAAGATTAATTGTACCATTTTGAATACCAACCTTAGACAGACGCAGACAGACGTAGATAAGTTTGATAATTATCTGTATCTATCCGTGTTTTTCCTATGAACGAAGAAGTCTCCAAAAAACTAGAGTTAATCAGGCAAACCTTGCGTGAAACCGAAGTACAAGCCGTGCGTTTGCGTGGTACAGACTGGTTTGCCTGGGCGACAGCTGGCGCTTCTAACACCGTGCTGCTAACTGCTGAAACTGGCGTAGCAGAAGTATTAGTAACTACTGAAGATGCTTGGGTATTGACGGATGAAATTGAAGCGCAGCGTCTTAAGGATGAAGAACTGCCTGCTAATTTTAAGGTATATGTGAACCCTTGGGCTGATTATGCTGCCCGTGAGTCTTTTGTTCGTGATGCAACTGGCAACGGAAAAGTAATTAGCGATCGCCCTACCTGCAATTTAGAACAGCCATTACCCCGATCTCTGCAATTACACAAACGAGTAATGATGTCAAGTGAATTAGAGCGATATCGCCAAGTTGGGCAAAAAGCGAGCCTTGCAATGACAGAAGTACTCAAAACCGCCAAGCCAACTTGGACAGAATATCAGTTAGCGGGTGCGGGTGCAGAGGCGTTATGGGCGAAAGGCTTACATCCGGCGCTGACACTGGTAGCGGGTGAGAGACGTTTACCGCTATACCGTCATGCTACAGCTACATCACAACAAATTGGACGGCAAGCGATGCTGGTGTTTTGCGCTAGAGGTTACGGTTTGTATGCAAATCTGACTCGATTTGTTTGTTTTGGTAAGCTCTCAGACGAACAGGCCGAATTGCATTCCCATGTGCGCGAAATAGAAGCAGTAGTTTTAAATTTGTGCCAATCTGGAACCAGTCTTGATGCAGTTTATAACGCACTAGCTCAAGCTTATGAACAGCATGGATTCCCCAATGCCATTCGGGAACATCACCAGGGAGGAACCACCGGATATTTAGCGCGAGAAATCGTAGCAAATCCAAGCACTACTGATACTTTGGCAGAAGGTATTGCTGTCGCTTGGAATCCCAGTTTACGAGGAGCAAAAATTGAAGATACTTTTGTGATTTTGAAAGATGGAAAGTTAGAAAATCTGACTTTTGATCCAAATTTCCCTAATGTTGAGGTAGAAGGAAGATTGCGCTCCGTACCTTTGTACAATTAAAAATTATGGATTTTCAAGAAGTATTTGGTAAACCACCTGAAACTCAAGCCAGTGCGCCAGGAAGAGTAAATTTACTGGGCGAACATACCGACTATAATGATGGCTTCGTTCTTCCAACTGCGATTCCTCAAGGTACAACGGTACAGCTAGGTTTTAGTAGCGATAGCCAGCATCACTTTTACTCGGAAAATCTCAACGAGCAAGTGAGCATTTCAGATATCAATCATCAGCCGTCTGGATTTGCCAGTTATATTTTTGGCTGTATTGAGCTTTTGCAAAAAGCAGGATATACAATTTCATGGCTTTGTGTGTACGTCAAATCGTCGGTTCCGATGGGTTCGGGTTTGTCTAGCAGCGCCGCTTTGGAAGTAGCAACCCTCCGGGCATTACGCCAACTTCTAAACCTTCCCATTGATGATGTTGAAATCGCCCAATTCGCCCAGCAAGCAGAAATTCAATATGCTGGCGTACAATGCGGCATCATGGATCAGATGGCTTCTAGCTTGGCTGACACTGAACATATCTTGTTTTTAGATACTCGAACTTTAGAACGTCGGGTGATGCCTTTGCCTGAAAAAGCAGAGATTTTGGTTATTGATAGCGGTGTACCCCGCACATTAGCAGGTAGCGGTTATAACCAGCGTCGGGCTGAGTGTGAGGAGGCGGCGCGATCGCTCGGTGTGAAAGCATTGCGAGATATTACTGATGTTAATGTAACAAAAACCTTACCTGAACCACTACAGCGTCGTGCCCGTCATGTAATTACAGAAAATAACCGCGTCTTGGAAGTATTGCAAGGAGTGACATCTGAGCGCTTTGGCAAATTGATGAACGCTTCCCACGCCAGCTTGCGAGATGATTACGAAGTTTCAGTACCAGCCCTAGATAAGTTGGTAGAGATTTTGCAGAAAATAGAAGGGGTATTTGGTGCAAGACTCACGGGTGCAGGCTTTGGAGGGGCAAGTGTAGCTTTGGTTAGATCGGGTGAGAGCAAAAGTATTGCAACTCATGTCCTTGAACAATACAACCAAGCAGGTTACAACGGACGCATTTTAGTTCCTTCTTTAGGATTGAGTGATGAAACCTAAACCATCTCAAACTCTAATTGATGACTCTTGAGAAAATCATGGGTGAAATGATCCACCATATTTGTATCAGCTAGTTCCAAATTATAAAAATCTACAGCTTCATGGTCAAAATAGGGGCCAGCATGCCAAGTACCCTCATGTAGCTTGATAAAACAATTCCCCGGAATGCGGAAAGCAGCAATTTCTTCTAATGCTGGTACATTTACATCATTATTAGGAAGGCAAACTGCAATTAACCAATCTTTCCCTTCTAAAGAACCCAGACATTGAGTGCATTGCACATGGCGAGTAATTTTGTGAAATTTTCGCCCTCTTTTCTCTAACCGCATAATATAAAACCGTGGAATCCCGTTTTGCAGGTTTAACTGGGCATCTTCCCCATCGCAAGCTTTACCATCAAGACTTGCAAAAATCACCTGTCCATAACGCCGAAAGTTTTCAGAAGTCACAGATTGTGCTTGCAATTGTTGCACTGTCTTTGATGTGCTCATATCAAAACTTTGAGATGCTTAGGTTTATTTTTTCCCAAAATGACTGAGTTTTATCCAATCATAATGGTAACTTCCTGAGTTTAAATGCTCTACATTATTATAAAAAATAATCTCAGCTTGCTAAATAACTACGTACTTGTTCTTTTTGCCGTCGGAGAAGACTGAGAGCTTTTTGCTCTATCTGACGTACTCGTTCTCGACTAATACCCATGCGATCGCCAATCTGTGCTAAAGAAAGTTCATATCCATCAGTCAGACCAAAGCGCAAGGTTAATATTTCTCGCTGCTGGGGAGACAGCTTTGCCAACAAGTCTTGTAAATCTTGGTGCAAAGATTCTTCAACAGCATAGTCTTCGGGAGAAGGACCATCATCCTCCAGTATGTCCTGCAATTCTGTATCTTGTTGTTCACCAACTCGCGCCTCTAAGGAAAAGGGTTGACGTGCCAAGTACAAACATTCTCTAACTTGGCTAGGTGTCAAAGATAAGGCGGTAGCAATTTCAGCAGTAGTAGGAACGCGACCTAACTGTTGAGATAATTCTCGCTGCACCCGTTTAATTTTGTTTAGTTTCTCAAAGACGTGGATAGGTAAACGAATTGTTCGTCCTTGTTGAGCGATCGCTCTTGTGATTCCTTGACGAATCCACCAGTAAGCGTAGGTAGAAAACTTATAACCAAGAGCAGGATCAAATTTATCCACTCCTCGCTCTAAACCTAAAGTACCTTCTTGAATTAAATCCATAAATTCCAGGTTGCGGTGCTGGTATTTCTTCGCCACTGCTACCACTAACCTGAGATTAGCCTGAATCATTTTCTGCTTGGCTTGATGTCCTAAATTTAGCTGTTGCTCTACCAGATCAACACTTAACTCCACCCGATCTGCCCATTCTTGCAGTGTGGGTTCGTGATTTAATTTCATAGCCAATTCTTCTTTAGCAGCGAGTAAATTCATCATCTGCTGCACTTGTTCGGCAAAAATAACCTCTTGTTCACGAGTCAACAAATCTACACGCCCGATTTCTTGCAGATAACTACGCACAATATCATCTGTAGATCGAGGTTTTTTATCTGCGGCTAAAGTTTTTTTCTTCGTTTTTTGAACTTCGGTAGGTGGAGATGTTAAGTTGCTCATGGTTATTTGCTCCTCTGTAACGTCATCAATTTATTGGTATCAAGTCTACATATTCAGACCCATAGCCATTTCACACTGCTAATCAATCAATTGACAATACTGATGAATTTTGGTCTATGATACATTACAAGTCAATTCTTGGAGATAATAAACCCAAAATCAACCTACTCCCTAATAATAACATCATCAGTAGTAACAAATCAATTACCTCAAGTATTATTAGCATATCTTCTGAACCTATTACACTACTTTATTCTTAATATTTGCATATCTGTGAAACATAATTATTATTTATTTATCTAATATACTTTATGAGTAAATTAAACATTGACTCGATAATAATTTTATTACAAAGAATAGAGCAATAACACAAAAACTTTACACTAGTCGGAATTTAAAATTATTAAACCACAAATTAATAATTTATTTCTATTACTACTATTTAGGTTATATTTTGATTTCATTGAATATCAACTTATTAAACCTACAATGCCCATTTATGACCCCTGATTTTTTACTAAATAATCTAATAATATCAAGTTCTCTACGTAGAACGCTATAGGACTAATGTTTGATTTATGAAAAAGCTTGGTACAAATTAAAAAGCCTAATTCCCTATTCCTTACTCCCTACTCCCCACTCCCCGCCCACGGAGATCATTTCAAAAATCAAATACGATTCCTATAGCTATCAAAAGAGCACTTATCCAGCTTCTTCTATTTAAGAACAGCTTTCTTAGGAGCGGTTCAACGAACTTTGGGGGTTTAAGTCCCCAGCAA
Organism: Nostoc sp. ChiVER01; assembly: GCF_034531155.1. Lineage (NCBI taxonomy): Bacteria > Bacillati > Cyanobacteriota > Cyanophyceae > Nostocales > Nostocaceae > Nostoc > Nostoc sp. ChiVER01. The sequence goes on from NZ_JAVRBS010000030.1 coordinate 64,572, forward strand.
GACAGGCAGCCCGTTTTGGGCCGAGGTCTAAATCCCCGGACGCTCGCAGACTCGCTAACGCAAAACGTAATTGCTCTCTTCGTAGCGGGGCGTTCGCTTTTAGCGTCTCCAAGAGTTGCCCATTGCGAATTGTTTTAACTGGTGGTGCGCCAACCGCTACAAAGAAAATAAACAAGCTAAATTCTTTTCCCTTCTACTTCCACCAAAACAGCATAGCTGCCTTGCTTCTTGAAAATCCAGTTAAATATTTGTAATTAGGGATTTAGGACGGCAAAAACGCAGGTATATATGATAATTGCGCTTGTGTCATACTGAACGCAGACATCTGTATTAAGTGCAGTATTATCAATGTAATTACTCTTGGCGACATTTTTTTTGACTAAAAGTAGTAATATTCGCTACATTAACACCAAGAATTATACTTGGCAAGACAGCAAGACCCGCGATCGCAGGTAGTTATCCTATAGAAGCGAAAAGACTTATGTTTCAGAGTGGTTAATTATTATACAGCATAATTTTAATATCACTTTATTAGATATTGGTTAAGAAAAGCACTTACCTCATTAGCGCATAGCCCAACATTAACTATCTTTCCTGCATTCTTAAGAATGTCCAATCCTTGACCATTATTACGGGAGTCTGGATCAATTATAGATACATATATTTCATGTATACGACGATCTTTGGCGATCGCTAAAGCACATGCGGGTGTGCGTCCATGAAAAGAACAAGGTTCAAGAGTTACATACATTTTCAAGAAGTTGAAAGCTTTACCTTGAATTTGCTTAAGTGCGTCAGCCTCAGCATGGTGTTTTCCAGGCGCTTGCGTGTATCCTTTGGCTACTATCTCTTGGGCATCTATGATTACACAGCCAACTGGTGGATTCGGCAAACATTCCGGCAAAGCTTTTCGGCTTTGAGCTAAAGCAGCCAACATAAATATTTCATCCATGTTTTAACGTAAATTATCTAGATAAATTACACTACCAATAATTAATTATCTCTTGCTAAAAAGGTTTTATATCAAAATTTAGTAACTGTCACACTAATACCAGAATCCAGTTTAGGAACCTTGAGATACTCAATTGGCTCAGTACTCTGAGAAGTTTGGGTATTTCTTGGCTTTTGACATTGCTTAAAAAAAGCACCTGGGTTATTGATAAACTCAAGCGGGTTAATCTTTTGGCATTCTTGCTCCTGTACTAGCAAAATTGATTCAGGAGTTTCTTTGGGATTATTGGTCTGTCGAGTAAAATTACTCCATGTACTGTTAATCGTGGCTGGTTCCGTCAATAAAACTTCAGCCTGATTGTAATCGCCTGTTATCATAGGAGCATTTTCTTGGTTAGCATAGACACTCTGGGGGAGAGCGAGTACACTAATCACAATCATTGAAGATAATTTCATAATTCAATACTCTTTACAGTTAATGTTAGTTTAATAATTAAAATTGCCTAAATACAGAAAGCAAAAAATAGCAGCCGAGTTTTAATACTTCAGGTTAACACAAATAGCAAGAACTTTAGCTAAACTTCATGAAAAACATAGTAAAGTTTATTTAGTCTGATGTAGATTTTTGTCTAAAAGGAGGCAATTGAGCAATCCATGCTCTAACCATGTCGGAATTTGAGCCTCGTCTTTTCTGTGCTTTCTGCTGCAACTCTACTAACTTATATTCTTTTAGCCGTATTAATAAGTAAGTCAGCGTAAAACTTTGTTCTTGGCATAAAGCATCAATGAAAACGATTGTACCGGAGTTTATCTTTCTTCATATAGTTCGGTTTTATTCTGCAAACCTTAGTTACTAGCCATTTATCTCTTACGCGTGTTACTATATAGTTACAGAGGTAAGACAATATATTATTAAATAAACCTTGGAAGAAGTATTTTGTGTCTATTGCAGAATACAAACAAGGCGATCGCAAGTTTTGACTAAACCTAAAATACGGGATATAAACTTAAGAGCGGACAATGTGCTGTCATTTCCACATATTAAGAAGTATTTCACCAGTGTAGGCAAATTAAATTGGTTGTGAGTCTTTACAAGTTTAATACTCAAATCACACAATTTTATTATGTCAGTCCTGTATCGTTCTCAAGATTGACCATTATTCTAAGCAAAAACTAATTATTGTTCAGAACTTTTAAGCAGCAGATCAGGTAAATATCCATCTAGTCTTTCTAGGCATCTCTTATCACTATCTGAAGCCTACCTTTAAAACAGTGAACAACTAATACTAAACAGTTAATAGGCGTATGGTTGAGGATTTAAACCCTTCGATTAAAACTGGTAACTGATAATTGATAAAGTCGTTCCATTGCTTGTAGGTTGGCACAGTTATTTTATTTTTTACTCTGAAGCAATTATTTTTTTGTCTTTTCAGAATCAGCAAAAAGGTAGCTAATATACTAGCATTTGTATGAAAATTTTGTAAAGTTCTCCAAACCAGTGTTTTTACAGAATATGATGTTGATTACTAGATGATTAATACTTTCATCAGCAGTAACACAATGTTAAGTTAAATCGGTAATTAGTTTTTTTACTCTAGGTTTCTCAATCAACTTGATACTTGCATATTTCTGGAAAGGAGTTTGAATTGTAATGAAAGTGAGTTCGTAATTACAAATAATCAAAATTATGTACTATTTACCCTTTTGTGCAGAAGTGAAAGTCACTTCCTGCTAGTTAAAGATGTTTATTAATTTACTTCAGAGATTAAACAGCCTCAATAAAAAGGTATTAGCTGACAATCAACGCAGATATTACCATAGCAAAGTAGACTCCAGTACTAGTATCGGTAAAATACTAAGAAATATTTCCTGCAAGTAAATCAACTTATTTATAAAATTTGTATATATTATGACAATGCAATCTTTACCACACGTTGAAGAAGTAAATATTCAGAAATACTTAGAAGTTATTCAAAGGCGTTGGCTACCTCTAGTTGGTATTTTTGGCATAACTGTTACCCTTGGATGCTTGTATGCATTTTCACTAAAACCCTCATACAAAGCAGAAGGAAGCTTGATGATTAAGACCAATCGCTCTTCCTCACTCACAGGGTTATCAGAAGATATAGGACGCTTGGAAGCGTTGAATGTCAACGACAATCCTCTGGAAACTCAGGTGAGAGTTATTGGCTCAAATCCAGTGATTGAGAAAACAATTAATTCCCTCAACCTCAAAGATAGCAAAGGCAAACTGCTCTCAATTCCCGATCTAGCAAAACAACTAAAAATAGAAGGAATCAAAGGCACTGATGTTGTACAAATCTCTTATAAAGGTGGCAATCCTGAACTAGCTGCCAAAATCGTCAATAAAGTTATCGACAGTTATATCGAGCTAAATATCAAAGCTAATCAGAATGAAGCACTGATAGCCAAAGAAGTTCTCGTAACGGAAGTACCAAAAGCTGAAGAAATCGTCAGAAGAGCCGAATCAAAACTCCGGCTATTTAAAGAAAAGAATAAAGTTGTTGTCTTAGGACAAGAAGCAAACGCAGCAGTTGATACGATTTCCAAATTAGGAAACCAAATTTCTCAAGCTTTAGCTCAATTAGATGATGTTAAAGGTCGTTTAGAACAGTTACGCAGTGAAGCTAAGATAGATCCACAGCAAGGTGTAATCGCATCTGAATTAACTCAAGCACCTGGAGTTCAGAAAGTGCTTGCTCAACTCCAAGAAACAGAAAGTCAACTAGCGCTAGAACGTACACGTTTTTCACCTGAACACCCTATAATTATTAACTTACAAGAAAAAGTCGTAGCTCTTCAAAGCTTGCTAAAAGAGCGGATAGGACAATTCGCTGGTACAGCGCAGATAACACAGGGAAGTTTACAGGTTGGACAACTGCGCCAAAGCCTAATAGCAGATATTACTCGTGCTCAGGCAGAACGCGTTGGTCTAGAAAGACAAATTGCCACACTTGTGCGACAGCAAGAGGCCTATATCAAACGAGCAAATAATTTGCCAAAGCTAGAACAGACTCAACGAGAGCTAGAACGGAAGCTACAAGCAGCTCAAACGACTTACGAAACACTCTTAAAGAAACGCCAAGAAATTGATATTGCACAGAATCAAAAGATTCCTAATGCTCGTGTGATTTCCTATGCTTTAATCCCCGAGAAAGCAGAAGGGCCTCGCAAAATGCTGTTTATAGTTGGTGGAGGAGGAATTGGTCTTTTCTTAGGTATCATTGTTGCCTTTGGTTTAGACTTAGTAGACCGGTCAGTGAAGACTGTCAAAGAAGCCAAAGAAGTAATGAAATACAGTGTTTTGGGAGTAATTCCGACACAAAGTAGAAATGGTAAAGATAATCCTTCTATAGCAGGACTCGATAGAGCTGTTCCTAAAATCATTGGCAGAGATATTCCTTACTTCCCTCTTGGTAATGCATACCAAGTACTACAAGTGAACTTGAAGTTTCTCTGTTCTGATAAACCGCTAAAAAGCATTGTAATCACAAGTTCCGTTGCCAAAGAAGGAAAGTCTGACGTATCTGCAAATTTAGCTGTGACAATGGCTCAGGCAGGGCGGCGAGTCTTGTTGGTGGATGCAGATATGCGTAATCCCATGCAGCATCATATCTGGGGGCTAACAAATGTAACAGGGCTAAGTAATGCTATAGCTGGTCAAGTTTCTTTAGATGTAGCAATACAAGAAGTAATGCCTAATCTTGAGGTTCTTACTTCTGGCATTTTGCCTCCTAATCCAGTAGCCATGCTAGATTCTCAACGCATGGCAACATTAATTAGTAACTTTGACCTAGATTATGATTTTGTAATTTTTGATACTCCTCCTTTATCAGGAATAGCAGATGCTGCTGTTTTAAGTACCCTCACTGACGGAATCTTATTAGTCGTTCGTCCTGGAGTAGTTGACTTGAACAGTGCGAATTCAGCTAAAGAGTTTTTAACTCAGTCAGGTCAGAAGGTGTTAGGGATAGTCATCAATGGTGTGAATACCAAAAATGAACCTAATAATTATTTTTATGACAACAAAAAACAACAAATTCAACAAGATTTAGTATCTAGCAGCTTAACAAAATTTTCCAAAGAGCGTTAATCGAACAAATTGCAAAACTGAAAGTTGCTGCAAGTAAATTAACCTATCTTATTCCTGATGATGGAGGTATTTTTACATGGATAAAATTAGAACATCTTGTTTAATTAATAACTACAATTATGCTGAATTCGTTTCAGAGGCAATTGATAGTGCTTTAAACCAAACGGTTAAATTTGATGAAATTATTATTGTTGATGACGCATCTACAGATAATTCTGTGGAAGTCATCGCTAAATTTGCTCAATTAGACAATGTTAAATGTATCTTTAAAAAAATAAATCAAGGGCAATTATCATCTTTTAATGAAGGTTTTTTAGCTGCTACCGGAGAGATTATATTTTTTTTAGATGCTGATGATATTTATGAACCTCAATATTTAGAAAACGCACTAAAATTTTATAGTAGACGTACTGAATGTGATTTTATATTTTGTGCATACAAGAAGTTTGGAGCAGTGGAAGGAATATTTCAAACTGATACAGTTGATTTAGATTTGGGTTATTCAGTAATCAGAACTTTATGCAATGGTGAATGGATTGGCTCTATAACTTCAACATTATCAATACGTAGAGAAATAATCAGAAAAATTTTACCTATCCCGAATATAGAAGATTGGCGTGTGAGGTCTGATGACTGTCTGGTATGGGGAGCATCCTTGGTAGGGGCTAAAAAGTTTTATATGTCTAAACCTTTAGTGATGTATAGAATACATCAGAATAATCAATATCACAACAATAAATTTTTACATATAGATAAGAACTATGAATATAAAAGATTTTGGAAACGCAATTCTTTATTTAATTACATTCTTAAAAAAAATAATTTAAGTTTACCTTTATTATTAGCTTTCACGTCTATCAATGAGCTAAAAACAATCCCATGTCCAAAATTTCAAGATTTTATTTCATATCTAAAAATAATTTTTTTGTTTGAACATAACTTGTATTGGAAAATCAAGGGTACTGTTTTGTTATTCAACTACTTTATCAGAATTTTAATGTCTGGTAAATTAAAAAGTAGCAACTAGTAATTATATAAAACAATGGCTTGACTTAAGCTATTTTGAATAATTTAAGAAGCTAACAAAGTTTGTATTATGAAAATTGATAAAGAGTATCATATAGTTAAATTAAAAGGCAATGTTAAGTAAATTTAGGCTTCAAAGCTTATCACAATTTAAATCTAGTTCTAGTCTGCGTGCAATTATTACCAATACAGGTTGGTTGTTTGCTGACCGCATTCTCCGTATGGGTGCAAGCTTGGTTGTAGGAGTATGGATAGCACGCTATTTAGGAGTACAACAGTATGGTCTATTTAACTATGTTTTAGCATTTGTTAGTTTATTTAGTCCGGTTTTTACTCTAGGACTAGACGATGTAGTGGTTCGTCATATTGTTCGCCAATCATCAAACAAAGAAGAAATTTTAGGAACCACTTTCTGGCTAAAATTACTGGGTGGAATTGCTTCTGTTTTATTGGCAGTTGGCGGCATGTTTTTCTTAGGTGAGCATGAAGCGTTGAAGATATGGCTAGTTGCAATTTTAGCAATGGCAGGAATTTTTAGAGCAGCTGATACTATTGAACTATGGTTTCAATCACAGGTTCAGTCGAAATACACCGTGATTGCAAAGAATATAGCCTTTCTGCTAAATAGTCTCATTAAAATAGCACTGATTTTAACAAAAGCCCCATTGTTAGCTTTTGCTTGGGTAACATTAGCAGAATTTGTAATGAGTGCAATTGGTTTGCTGATTGTTTACCAAGTCAAAGTATCTTCACTATTGTTATGGCGTTGGAGTTTTTCTACTGCCAAAACTCTATTAAGAGAAAGCTTACCTCTGATTTTTTCGGGGTTCGCTATCATGATTTTTATGAAAATAGATCAGGTAATGTTAGGTCAAATGACCGGAAATAATGAGGTTGGAATTTATTCTGCTGCTGTACGTATTTCGGAAATTTGGTATTTTATTCCGGCGGCTATTGTTTCTTCGGTTGCTCCTTCGATTTATGCGGCTAAAGAAAAATCAGAAAGACTTTATTATCAGCGAATAGGACAATTACTTCGCCTCCTTACCTGTATATCTATTACAATTGCTCTGCCAATGACATTCCTATCCGACAAGATAATTATGGTGATGTTTGGAAGTGGATATGCGGAAGCAGGGCCAATACTAGCAATCCATATTTGGACTTCTTTATTTGTATTTATGGGTCTTGCAACATCACCCTGGTTTATTGCTGAAGGTTTAAATCACGTTTCTTTAGGTAAGACTTTATTTGGAGCCATACTTAATATCATTCTTAATTTATTACTTATTCCTAAATATGCAGGTTTTGGAGCTGCGATCGCAACAATAATATCTCAAGCTGCTGCTGCTTTTCTATGCAATGCGTTTGACAAAAGAACAGAAAAAATATTCAAGATTCAGATGCGATCGCTCATTCTTTTTTATAAAAACTAATCCTTATTATCTAACTTTCATCTTTCTCAAAGATTAGCTAAATCAATCAAAAATGCAAACACCAGTAACTTTTATTATTTTTAAGCGACCACAAACAACAGAGAAAGTTTTTGAAGCTATTCGCCAAGCCAAACCAACAAAACTTTTTGTAATTGCAGATGGTGCCCGCACAGAGCGTGAAGGTGAGGCAGAAAAGTGTGAAGCAACTCGGGCAATTATTGATAGGGTTGATTGGGACTGTGAAGTTATCAAAAATTATTCTGATATCAACTTAGGTTGTGCAAAACGAGTATCTAGTGGTTTAGATTGGGTATTTAATAATGTTGAAGAGACAATTATTTTAGAAGATGATTGTATTCCTCACCCAACTTTTTTCAGATATAGCGAAGAACTGCTAGAAAAATATAGAAACGATACCAGAGTTGCCACAATCTCTGCTCAAAATCTTCAATTTGGACGAAAACGCACAAACTACAGTTACTATTTTTCTCGTTACAGTCACTGCTGGGGTTGGGCAAGTTGGAGACGTGCTTGGCAACATTATGATTTAACCATCAAACTCTGGAAAGAGGTACAAGCAGAAAATATTTTACATGACATTCTCGCAGATCAGAAAGCAATAAATTATTGGCGACGAATATTTCAATCTGTTTATAACAATCCTACAGGTATAACGTGGGATTATCAATGGACGTTTGCTTGCTGGATGCAGGGCAGCTTAAGTATTATTCCGAATGTTAATTTAGTTTCTAATATTGGTACTGGTGCAGATGCAACTCATTTCACTTCCAACCAAGAATTTTCATTCATCAATATGTCGATGCAAGCAATGGAATTTCCTTTAAAGCATCCACCATTTATCGTGAGAAATGTAGAGGCAGATAATTTTACCCAAAAAACAGTTTATAGAGCGACTGTACTGGATATTTTTAAAGAAGAATTTAAAAAGAAAATAAATTACTCAATTTTAAAGACATAGAGGTAACTTTATCAACCTTATAAACAAAATAAATGTTAGAAATTAAAGTAAAACCAACAGAAAGAATATTAACTATTTTCTTATTACTCATTGTTGTAGGGGCATTAACAATACACCCTGCACAAGAAATTTCTATATCTACCCTTGGTGGTGACAAGCTAGATACTATTTTCAATATAGTTTCATATTTAATTCTATTTTATTTCCTACTTTTATACTGGAAAGGTTTTTTGTATGTAGCTACTAAAAGTCCATTACAGTTTTTTTTACTTGCAATAATTATATTTTCTCTTTTGTGGTCAGAAGACTTAAGTTCTAGCCTTACTTATATGAGAGGTTTAATCCGAATATATTTTCTTGCAGTCTATTTAGCAATGCGTTATTCCCTAAGGGAACAAATGAGGTTAATAGCTTGGGCACTTGGTACTGCTGCATTATTATCTATGCTATTTTCTGCATTCTTACCAGATTATAGTCACAAATCACCTGAGTTACTAAATATGTGGAGCGGAATTTATGGTCATAAAAATGAATTAGGATACATGATGGCTTGGAGTGCAGGAGTTTTTTTGCACCTTGGTCTTAGTAGCTATCGATATCGCTGGTTGATGTGGGCGCTATGTGGGATATCTATATGTCTAATTATCCTCTCACGGTCAACAACATCTTTAGCCATCTTATTAACAATGATATTACTTTTACCTTTTTACAAATTTTTTAAAAGAACTAATTATAAATTACAAGTTATTATGATTACTTCTGCTTTAATGTTATTGATTATTTTTTCAATATTGCTTGTCAATAACGCCGAAGCTCTAGTTGGTACTTCTGGTAAAGACCTTACCTTCAATGGACGCTCTGATCTCTGGGAGCTAGTGATATCCAAAATTTTGGAAAGACCTTGGCTAGGTTATGGATTCTCTGCATTTTGGACTAGTAATGCTGCATCTAATCTGAGAGCTACTTATGAATGGGCAAGTAATGCTCACAACGGTTTTTTAGAACTCTTATTAGAATTAGGATTATTAGGTTTTTTGACTTTTATCGCCGGGTTTATCCGCTTTTTTGTGATGGCTATGACTCGAATTATTTATGTAGCTAAAAAACCGGAAGATTATTGGCCAATGCAGATGCTAATTCTCATAGTGATCATTAATTTTTCTGAAGCAAGATTATTAACTCCCAGTTGGAATTGGTTGATGTATATTACAACTTCGTTCTCTTTGACTCTTGATTATCAGCGAAATTATTATCAGAGCTATATGGATAGCTTTTATAGCAGTCAGAAATAATTTTAGTAATTACGAAGCTAATAAAAATGAAAGTTTTACATCTTAGTACCCATGATATTGATGGGGGTGCAGCAAGAGCTGCATATCGTTTGCACACAGGTTTACAAGATATAGGACTACAATCACAAATGCTAGTTCAGGAAAAATCTAGTAATGATAAAACAGTAATTGCACCTAAAACTAGATTATTTCAAGGCATTGCTAAAGCAAAGTTGACATTTGAAAGTCTACCGTTAAAGGTTTATCGTCAAAAGAAAAATACTCCATTTTTCATTCAATGGTTGCCAGATAGAATTATTCCTAAAATTGCTCAGATTAATCCAGACATAATAAATTTACATTGGATTAGCGCAGCTTTTATGCAAATAGAGACATTCCCTAAACTGAAGCGTCCTCTAGTTTGGACTCTCCATGATATGTGGGGGTTTACTGGAGGGTGTCACGTTACTGGAGAATGCGATCGCTACAAAGTATCCTGTGGAGCTTGTCCTCAACTAAACAGTGGTAATGAATGGGATTTATCCCGTTGGGCATGGCAGCGCAAAGTAAAAGCCTGGAAAAATCTTAATTTAACTCTGGTTTCACCAAGCTCTTGGTTAGCACAGTGCGCTCATTCCAGTTCTTTATTCCAAGATGTACGAATCGAGGTAATTCCCCACGGGCTAGATATTCAAAAATATCGACCTATTAATAAACATTTTGCACGAGAAATACTTAGGTTACCTCAAGATAAGAAGCTGATTCTCTTTGGAGCGATAGAAGCAACAAGTGATAGAAATAAAGGATTTCATTTATTACAGCCAGCTCTACAAGAATTGAGTAAATCTGGCTGGAAGGATAACGTAGAAGTAGTAGTTTTTGGCGCATCTCAACCTCAAAATCCACCTGATTTAGGCTGCAAAACACACTATTTAGGACACTTACATGATGATATATCTTTAGCAACTGTTTACTCAGCTGCTGATGTGATGCTTGTACCGTCTCTTCAAGAATCTTTTGGGCAGGCAGCTTCTGAATCATTCAGTTGTGGCACTCCAGTTGTGGCATTTAATTCTACTGGTTTAAAAGATATTGTTGATCATCAGCAAAACGGCTATTTGGCTAAACCTTATGAAGTTGAAGATTTTGCCAAAGGAATTACCTGGGTGCTTGAAGATGAACAGAGGCTACAAAAGCTGTCATTTTATGCTCGTGAAAAAGCGCAACAAGAATTCACTCTGGAACTTCAAGCACGTCGTTATTCAGCTTTGTTCCAGGAAATATTGATGAGCGCAAATAAATCTTCATTCAGAAATTAACTTAATAAACAAATATTTCACATTATGCCAATACCTATAGCTTTTATAATTTGTACAGAGCCTGGTCGTTTAGAAGCTCAATCTTTGATGCTTGCAGAAAGTATCCGTAACTTCTGCGGCGAATTAAAAAGTACACCTATATATAGTTTTCATCCTAGAGTAGGTGAACCTATATCAAAGCAAACCCAACAGGCCTTTGAAAGGTTGCAGGTGATTCATCAACAGCTTCCTATAAATCAAGAGTTTCATGAATATTATTTAGCTAATAAACCTTTAGTTTGTGCCTATGCAGAACAAAATATTGATGCAGAAATATTAGTTTTTTTAGACAGTGATAAATGCTTTTTCTGTGAACCAAAAAAATTTTTATTGCCAGAAAATTGTAACGTAAGAATGCGCCCTGAGTATGGTCAAGGGATTGGTTCTACAGGACTACAAGATCCTCAAGAATGGTACTGGCAAAAACTATATGAAATTCTAGAGGTAAAGCGTGAGGTATTTGTTGAGACACCAATTGGTAATAAAAGAATCAGAGCCTATTGGAATTCTGGTTTAATTGTTGTTAGAAGAAGTGCAGGTATATTTACAGCTTGGAAAAAGAATTTTGAAAAAGTAATGCGGCTGGATATTACTCCTCCTCAGGGTATTTACTTTGTTGAGCAGTCTGTTTTGTCTGTAACTTTATGTGCTTTAGAAGAAACAGTCGAACATCTTCCTCCTAATTATAGTTATCCATTACCTTTACATAACCGTTTGTCAAAAGAACTACAAATTAAAGATTGGGATGATATTACATCGATCCATTATTTCAACTTATTCTTTTACAGCGATTGGAATGCACAAATCAAAAAATTGAAAAAGCTTAATAACAATTCAAATAAATATCAATGGTTGTGTCAACAGGTTATTAGGCTTAATATGCCTCGTGTATCAGTTTTGCATCGATATATGTTGGTAGTCAGAAGAATGGAACAAAAATTACAAAGCTTTAATTTAGATATTAATCTGAGTGGCTGGATAGAAAAGATGGCCAAACTTTAAAGCTAATGGGAAAAACTGAAAATAAGCTTTTTTGCTTAGAAGATAAATAAAACTATCTGAAACTTACGCATAAGTTTACGATTCGCGTTAAATATTTTCATAAAATTGGATGAGGTAATGACATGAAAAAAGCAAAATTAGCTGTAGTTATGACCTGCCACAACAGGCGTAATACAACTCTTGCCTGTCTACGTGCTTTATATGAGCAAACAAATGATTGTGATGTTTATTTAACTGATGATGGTAGCTCTGATGGCACTGCACAAGCTATTAAAGCAAAATATCCAGAGGTACACATTCTTCAGGGTAATGGCAATTTATTCTGGGTAGGAGGAATGCATCTTGCCTTTAGTGAGGCGATAAAAAATCAATATGATTATTATCTGTGGTTGAATGATGACACATTTCTGGAAGCTAATGCTGTTAATAGATTATTACAGACTCATCAAAATTTGACTGAACAAGGTTATTTAGACTCAATTGTAGTTGGTTCAACTAAAGACCCAATAACAGGAAGAGCGACGTATGGAGGAGCAGTAAAATCTAAAAAATGGTATTCTAATAAGTTTGAATTTTTAAAACCAAGTTCAGTTATCCAAAAATGCGATGCTATGTATGGTAACTGTGTGTTAATCCCTAAAACTGTTGTCGCAAAAGTTGGTAATGTTGATACAGCTTTTGTTCACACCTTTGGAGATTTAGATTATGCTCTCAGAGCAGGTAAATTGGGTTGTCAAATATGGATAGCTCCTGGATATTTTGGTACTTGTACTAAAAATTCTATCCGAAATAGTTGGGTAGATACCAACTTAACTATATTAGAGCGCTTGAAAAAGGTGTTACAAATTAAAGCATTTCCATTGAAATCTTGGACTATATTTTGTAGCAGACATTGTGGATCATTCTGGGTATTTTACTGGTTTTTACCCTATATCAGAGCAATTATTGGTTACAAGAGTTTGGCAACTTCTCCCACATTTTCTGAGGATATTAACCAAACTAACTCATAAGCTTCATACTTGCACTCAAGTTCTTCTGCAAGAAGATTTGCATAGTTCATAATCATCTCAATGAATTGACGAATTTCGCTTCAAAGATAAAGTTATTAAACCAATTCGCAATGGGCTTTGCCCACCAGCAACGCTTTCGCAACTACGTTTTTTAATGGGGATTTAATACCGACGGTTCCTCAGCCTAACGTTCCGCAGATAAGGACATAAAACCTGCTGCCTATCTTGCTGTGAAATGAAACTCCCACCACTTATTAAATATTAGAATAATCAGCAATATCATTATGGGTAAACGCTTACTAATTGTCTCAACACTCGATTCGGGTCAACCATTTGGTGCTTTTACTAGACCTTTTTATCTAGGACAATATTTGACGAAATATTTTGATGTTTTTCAAATAGGATTAGACTGTTCATCTGTTAAATATGCACCTTCTATTTCAATTGGGTCAAGAAATCTGAAGTCATATATTCAAGCTATAGAAAAGTGCATTGATGAGTTTTGTCCAGATATTATTTATGCTCAAGAAACATTACCTGGATTAGCTGCTTTAATTTCGCTGAAACTTAAAAAAGGCTATAAGCCTTGTCTTGTATTAGATTTTCATACATTCTCAGCATACGAGTACTGGATGCGTTTGTTTTCAGTTGCCAATCCTTTCAAAGAATTTGTACAATGTATCAAGACATACATTGCTCAGGGAATTTTGATATTCTCTAGTATTCCAATTATTGCCGCAGGTGATGCAATCCCTAAATTAATTTCTCAGTGGTATGGGAGAACTCCACAGCAGATTTATAGTATTGGGAACGGTGTAACTGAAGACTTATTGAATACTGAATTATTTTTGGATGCAGACCCCTATCAAGCATTCAGACCAGCAAAAATAGTGCTTCTTATTGCTCCTAAGACATTTCAATTTCCAAGCAATGATATGTCTGTATTAATGACTGTTGAGGTTGCTAAATATCTTGAAGACCATCAACAAAAACTACACTTTGTTGTTATTGGTAGAGATAGCAATGATATTTCAAAACCAATACCTTCTAATATTAGTTTTTTAGGTTTTTTACCTAAAAGGGAGGCCTTTGTTAATCATGTTAAATATGCAGATATTGCTTTATTGCCATTCTCAAAACAAGCAGTAGCAGGTGGCGCTCGCAATAAAGCATTAGATTATTTCGCAAGTAGAAAGTTAGTTGTATCAACACCAGAAGGCTTGCGAGGCTTAGAAGAATTTCGCCACTTAGAACATCTTTTAGTAACAGGATATTCTACTGAAGAGGTTGCTAATACAGTGCTGGATGCAGCTTTAAATATTGATATATATCAATCACTTGTAGATAGTGCATATACCTTAATTACAGAAAAATATTCTTGGAGTGCAAGAGCGCAGAATATCGCACAAATTCTCCTTAATTACAGTCCTTCTTAGCTTTCTTGATCAAACATATTTAGCTAAGAATCATTAGTATATTTATTTTTTAAATCTACTAAAAACTAGTTTTTAAATCTCACCTTGGTTGTGAGCTAACCTTTCATACCTCCAGAGCTAACCTTTCATACCTCCAAAATAAAAATTAAATCATGAAAAATCGATTTTCTTATAAACTTCTTGGTGTTCAAGTAGATGCACTCTCTATCCCAGAGTTAAATTTGTTGATTGAAGAATCTATTGAGAATAACAAAAAATGGATTATTGCTAATCACAATATGCATAGTCTTTATCTCTTCCATAATGATCCAAAAATGCAAGCTTTTTATGCTAAGGCAAAATATACGCATATTGATGGTATGCCTTTATTGTTTATTGGAAAGCTATTGGGTTTTCCTATGAAACGAGAACAAAGAGTAACCTATGCTGACTGGGTATGGCCTTTGATGGCGGAAGCAGCTGAGAAAGGTTGGCGTGTATTTTATTTAGGTTCAAAGCCGGGAGTCGCTGAAAAAGGAGCAAGTATTTTGTGCCGCAGATTTCCTGGGTTACAGATTGCTTGCGCTCATGGCTATATTGACATGAATAAAGATAGTCAAGAAAATCTTGCTACTCTGGCTGCAATTAATGCTTACAAACCTCATGTATTGATGGTAGGGATGGGTATGCCACGCCAAGAACGTTGGATTTATGAAAATCTTGAACATATTCATACTAATACTATTTTGACTAGTGGAGCCTGTATTGACTATGTAGCAGGAGCAATACCTACTCCTCCTCGCTGGATGGGAAAGATGGGCTTGGAATGGTTGTATCGCTTATTGTCTGAACCTAAAAGACTTTGGAGACGTTACTTACTTGAGCCTTGGTTTCTAGCCACATTATTTTTACAAGAAATTTTGAGTATGCCTAGTCAACAAAAAAAGAATAGAATCCTGCTATTTCTCAGTACAAAATTTCCTAAGTTTCTAGCATGATTGATCCATTAATTAGTGAGTACGATTGATTCAAATCTCGTGTTAGTAAATAGCGAAGTATCTGGCGAGATACTTCGCTTGAAATAATAGTTAAATGCATTAGACATTTCTAGAAATTATTATGCGTTACCTGAATCCCTTGTAGAGACGTTGCATGGCAATGTCTCTACATTCATTTTCACTCCTATGTCTACTATTTACGTCTGGGTGGAGTAAGCCTAAGTTGCTTGCTCAAAAGCTTGGGCAATAGCATTGCGTGCAGATTTAGGTTGCAAGTTTTCATCGAAGGGAAGCGGACGCAGAAATTTCCAGAGATTTGGATTGTCCCTAAAAGTTCTTCTTGGCATCCAATCGGGATGACGTATCCAGCTATGACGGTCGGTAAGCCCCCATGTAATTACAGTATCAACTTTAGCCGCAAAGCAGAGGTCAAGATATCGTTTGTAACTGTCAGCTACCATCTGGTCTAGCTTTTTGATACTATCGGGTAGTGGGGCATCAATAATAATATCTAATTCTGTAATTATTGGTTTAACTTCAAGATCATTAAGCCGTTTTAAAACGGACTTAAATCCTTTTTCGTCAAAACTATATGCAGTAGAAAACCATAGATGCGATTGGATACCTGCCCCGTCAATTTTAACGCCACTATTCTTTAAATATTCGACCATTTTTAAGAAGCGGTCTGATTTCCATGTAGCACCTTCGATGCCGAAATCGTTTAGGTAAAATTTTTTGCTGTTATCAACTGATGCAGCAATTAAAAATAAGTCTCTAATTAATTCTGGTTTTACTCCTTTACGCAAACCGTAGGTGGGGTTATCAGTATCCTGCTCATTATCAGCGATAATTTCATTGGCAATATCCCAAGACTTTAAAACCTTGCTATTGCGATAATGCCCCATGACTCCCTTAACATGTCGTTCGATCATTTTAAGAGTGGGGGGGTATGTTGCCCAGTCTGGTTTTCCCATGTGCCAGAAAAGGGTATGCCCATGCATGTCTATATTATGTTTTTGGCAGAAATCAGCGATCGCATCTGCTGATTCAAAGGTAAATTGTCCTGGCTGTGGTTCAGTGGCGTCCCATTTTAATTCACCATTCGGTGTCACAATCGAACATTCACGAGCAATCAGGTTAGCGTAATCCTTATCTTTTAGCAAAATATCACTAGAAATTGCTGCGCCATAACGTTTTCCTTTTGCAGCAGCTAATTCCCGAAGGGGGTAGCTTTTAGCTGTATAATTGAGTACTAGTTTTTTTGCACTATATTCTTCTTTTTGCTTATCTTTTTGTAAAAACCCCATAGTTAATAGCGCAGAAAGAGTAGTATATCCTGCTCTTGTTAAAAACTTTCTCCGATAAGGCATATATTGTACTTAGCTAAAAACACATAGATTATTCTATTATAAAATAAGTTTTTATACTTTTGTTTGTTTAGTTATGACTCCCACACTCATCTATTTAATTGAAATCAACTATGCTTTTATATATCAGCAATAAAGATGTTACATTAATATATAACGAGCATTCGATATAAATAAGCTGAATCATGCCTAAGATTGTTGACCATGAGCAATACCGTAAAGAACTGCTCGACAAGTGCTTTGATTTATTTGCCCAAAAAGGCTATGGTTCCATCACTATGCGCCAAATTGCCGAGGGATTAGGGGTTTCTACTGGTACGTTGTACCACTATTTTCCTAGCAAGCAAGCTCTATTTGAGCAATTGGCCGAGGAGATTTGTGAGCAAGACTTAAGTACAGCATTAGCTGAACTAGAAGGAGCGCAAACGCTACAAGAATCAATGGAAGCATTAGGAAGATATTTAGTGAAAAACGAAGATTACTTCATTAAATGGACTTACATTTGGATTGATTTTTGCCAACATAAAGATTCTAAAGAAATGTTAAAAAATAGCATTTTTAAGCGGACTAATCAACGTTATCAAGAGGCGATTTGCGATTTATTGGGTATTCAAGATTCAGTATTGGCTTCTTTTGTTTTGAGCTTTTTAGATGGTTTAATTCTGGAGAAGTTATGGGGTAATGAAACAATTGATTTTATTGAACAATGTGCGTTGTTAAGCAAAATGCTAATAGCATATTTGCCACAACATCCAGCAGAAATAAAAGTTTAAACGGACGTTGTATGACGTTTTGAGAGTTAGGCTATGTATCTTATGATTGTTGTAATCTGCTATATAGATAATAAATTTATATTTATTTTTTGAAAATAAATCAACTCATTTGATATAGATAAAATAAATTCTTAGGAGAGTAAAAAACATGGTTCAAAAGCTGTCGGAAAAAGCTTCTAAAAAAGGGTTAATTACATTAGTAATTGCAGCTACTGCTATTACAGGTGGAATTGTTGCTTATGGGATTTCTCAGTTTGGATCAGTTGGTCAAACCGAGAAATCTGAGCCTGTTGAAACCACGCCCAACATTCAAAAAGTAGCTGCATTAGGACGGCTAGAACCGGAAGCAGAGGTAATTAGCTTGTTTGCACCTTTAGCATTGGATGGCGATCGCATTGCCAAAATTCTAGTCAACGAAGGCGATCGCGTTAAAGCTGGACAAGTGGTAGCAATTTTAGATGCTCGCGATCGCTTGCAAACTGCTGTACTACAAGCCCAACAACAAGTCAGAGTTGCTCAAGCTAAACTCGCTCAAGTGCAAGCAGGAGCAAAAGCAGGAGAAATTCAGGCCCAGCAGGCAAGCGTTGAACGTCTCCAGGCCCAATCCCAAGGAGACAGAACAGCGCAACAAGAAGCCATATTCCGCATAGAGGCACAGTGGGAAGGCGACAGAATAGCGCAAGAGGCAACCATTAAGAAGCTAGAGGCAGAACTCAAAAATGCCGAAGCCGAATATCAACGTTATCAGCAGCTCTATTCTCAAGGTGCAGTTTCTAATTCTTTGTACGATAGCAAAGGTTTGACTGTAGAAACCGCCAAACAGCAAGTAGACGAAGCCAAAGCAGTTCTCAACCGGATTAACACCACTGCTAGCAAACAACTTGCCGAAGCAAAAGCAGCACTCGCCCGTACTAACGCCACTGGTAGTAAGCAAGTTAATGAAGCCAAAGCCACACTTAACAGTATTGCAGAAGTCCGACCTGTAGATGTTGCCGCAGCCAAGACAGAAGTTGAAAATGCGATCGCCATACTCAAACATGCCCAAACTGAATTGGCGGGTGCTTACATCAAAGCACCGATGGCAGGACAAATCATCAAAATTCATACGCGAGTCGGAGAAAAAATTAGTGCTTCTGGCATTGCAGACTTAGCGCAAACAAACCAGATGATAGCAGTAGCAGAAGTTTATCAAACCGACATCGGTAAACTGAAACTAGGGCAACAGGCAGTAATTAGCAGTCAGGCATTTGTCGGTGAACTGCGAGGAACCGTTGCTCAAATTGGTTTGCAGGTGAATAGACAAAACGTTTTCAGCAACCAGCCAGGGGAAAACCTTGATAGCCGAGTAGTTGAGGTGAAAATTCGCCTCAATCTTGAAGACAGCAAACGAGTTGCAGGTTTCACTAACTTACAGGTACAGACAGCAATTGAGATATAGAGTTGTTGTTGGCTATCTCGTGTATTTCATCATTTTTTATAACGTGAATTTAATCATGGTTAAAGTCATATATCTTCTACTTTGTGTACTTGGCTTCGTTCTACCTTATTCTCAGTTTGCTCCATTCATTTTAGAGCATGGTCTTGATATAAAGCTGTTTTTTGAACAACTCTTTGCCAACAAAATTTCTGGTTTATTTGGCATGGATGTTATTGTTTCATCCCTAGTCTTGTGGACATTGGTATTTTGGGAAGGAACACGTTTGAAAATGCAAAATCTCTGGGTTTACGTTATCTGTAATCTTTTAGTGGGTGTTTCTTTAGGTCTTCCCTTATTTCTTTTCATGCGAGAACGACAGCTTGAACAGCAAGCTAAAACACTGGGTTATTAAAGGTTTTTTTAAATATGTTTTCTAAACTATTTCGCAAAACGCCGCTAGCATGGCGGCAGTTAATGAAAGAAAAAACTCGTCTGGCTGTTGCAGTCGCAGGTATTACCTTTGCCGATATGCTGATGTTTATCCAGTTGGGATTTGAAAGTGCGCTTTTTGATGCTGCTGTGAAACCTCATCGCAATTTACAGGCAGATTTGGTTTTAATTAGTCCCCAATTTCAAACTTTGTTTTCTGTAAAAAACTTTTCCAGAGAGCGACTATATCAAACATTAGGTTATGAAGGTGTTCAGTCAGTTAATTCTGTCTACATCAGTACTGGACAGTGGCGAAATCCTGAAACACGTCTTGAGCGTGCCATTTTGGTTTGGGGTGTCGATCCGGCACAATCACCGTTCAAATCACCCGAAATTAAACAAAATCAGCATCACCTTAAACAGTTGTATCAAGTTCTGTTCGATCAGGCAGGTCGTCCAGAATACGGGGCAGTTGGCGATATTTTTAAGAAAACAGGCAAATTTGACACGGAACTGAATAGTAAAGCGGTTTTTGTTAAGGGCTTGTTTACTGATGGTGCTTCCTTTGCTGCCGATGGTAATGTGATCACTAGTGATTCGACCTTTCTTCAGCTATTTCCACAGCGTCAACCCGATCGCATCGAAGTTGGATTGATTACGCTTAAACCAGATGCCGATACAGAAAAAGTGCGATCGCAACTTGTCAATGGACTACCTAAAGATGTCAGAGTCCTGACTCCAGAAGAGTTTGCCAAAGTGGAGAGAACTTACTGGGAACAAGGTACTGGCATTGGTTTTATTTTCGGTTTAGGTACAGCAGTTGGGTTTATTGTTGGCATCGTGATTGTCTACCAAATCCTTTACTCGGATGTTTCTGACCACTTGCCAGAATATGCCACCCTCAAAGCAATGGGATACACCGATAATTATCTCTTAGGAGTTCTAATTCAAGAAGCATTATTATTGGCTATCTTAGGTTTTCTGCCTGGATTCATCCTTTCTTTTGGATTGTATCAAGTCACCTACGCTGCGACGATGCTTCCTATTTTTATGAAAATGGAACGGGCGATCCAGGTTTGGATTTTGACCGTGATTATGTGTAGTGTTTCTGGAGCGATCGCAATGCGGAAGTTACGAGCTGCTGACCCTGCCGATGTTTTTTAGATGTGATGAATCGCGTCTCTACAAGAATTATTTTCTTATACCCAATGCCCGATAAAATCCTATGTTGCAAAAATCTTTACCAGAAAATTATAACTCGACACTTTCTGTTTTAGAATCTGTAATTTCTATCAGTAATCTTAACCACTATTTTGGTGAAGGTGCGCTTCGCAAACAAGTATTATTCGATATTAATTTGGAGATTAAGGCTGGGGAAATTGTTATTATGACTGGCCCCTCTGGTTCGGGGAAAACCACCTTGTTAACCTTAATGGGTGGATTGCGTTCTGCTCAAGAAGGTAGTCTCAAAATCTTAGGGGAGGAAATTCGTGGCGCTAAAAAGCTGCAATTAACTAAACTTCGTCGCCAGATTGGCTATATTTTCCAAGCTCATAACCTAATGACTTTTTTGACAGCAAGAGAAAATGTGCGGATGTCTTTAGAGTTGCACGAGGATTTTTTAAATCAGGATATTGATGCTAAAGCGATCGCTATTTTGGAAACTGTCGGTTTAGGAGATCGTATAGATTATTACCCAGAGAAACTATCTGGAGGGCAAAAGCAACGGGTTGCGATCGCTCGTGCTTTAGTTAGCCATCCTAAGATTGTTTTAGCAGATGAACCTACTGCTGCACTCGACAAAAAATCTGGACGCGATGTCGTAGAAATAATGCAGAAGCTAGCTAAAGAACAAGGATGTACAATTTTGCTAGTTACCCACGATAACCGCATCCTCGATATTGCTGATCGCATCATTTATATGGAAGATGGTCAGTTGAAGACAGATGGCGTAGATTCTATCACAACAAGCAAGTAATACTAATTCCTAATTTGCAAAAATCTATGAATAAAGAATCACCTCAATTCATCAACTATATTGTTTCAAATTTGCAGTCAATTGAGGGAATTATAGCCGTCTCATTGGGTGGTTCACGGGCACGAGGCAACCATACCCTAAAGTCAGATGTGGATTTGGGGATTTATTACAATCCAGAAAAACCGCCCGATTTAATTGCTCTAAATCGCCTCGCCTGTGAGCTTGATGATAACCATCGCGTAAATTTGATTACTGCGATCGGCGAATGGGGAAAGTGGATTAACGGTGGTGGTTGGCTACAGGTTCAAGGTGTAGGTGTAGATTTTCTCTATCGTGATTTGGTGAAGGTAAATCGTGTCATTGATGATTGCCATGCTGGACAAATTACTATTGATTATCAACCAGGACATCCTCATGGTTTTGTATCCTCGATTTATATGGGAGAAATTGCTTTTTGTCACGCACTTTACGACCATAATGGTGTTTTAGAAGCTTTGAAGCTTAAAACAAAGCCTTATCCAGTTGGGCTGAAACAGGCAACTATTGATACTTTCGCCTGGGAGATAAGTTTCTCGCTGTTGGTCGCAAAAAAGGCAATCGCCCGCAATGATATTGTTTATGCAGCAGGTTGTTGTTTCCGTAGTGTGGCGTGTATGAATCAAGTTTTATTTGCGCTCAATGAAGATTACCTGTTGAATGAAAAAGGGGCACTCGCAATTGCTAATAAGTTCGCTATTTGCCCACAGGACTATCAACAACGGGTTGAGCGAGCGTTTGCACTTTTAACTGCCGATGCAAAATCAATAACTGAGGCGATCGCAATTCTTGAGGCGATTGAGGATGATTTGAGTCAATGGTATGGAAATCGGCGATTAGTAATGTAATGTTCCCGTCCCTGTACCCCACAAAAAAGAATATATTATCTAAAAGTCTTTTAAATCAAAGACTTTAGTCATTGAGTACATTATTAATACATATTAATAGATGCAGTATTGCGGATGAGATATTAATAGATGCAGTATTGATTGAAAGTTAATTTAAGAGCCTAAAGGTATCAACATATCCTTTAAACACGGAGTAAATCCTACCGTGAAATTTTTAATGCAGATAATACGTTTACTTTCTAGTACTGGCTATTTCTGATTCTTATATTCACATGTTCTGATAATGCAGCTTAGAGGCGGGGACAAAAATCATATTATGAACAAAACCTTTGCAACCATTGACGGGAATGAGGCTGTTGCCCGTGTTGCTTACAAATTAAATGAAGTGATTGCTATTTATCCCATCACCCCCTCTTCAGCAATGGGTGAATGGGCAGATGCTTGGTCAGCAGAAGGTCGTCCCAACCTCTGGGGTACTATTCCTAGCGTTGTGCAGATGCAAAGCGAGGGGGGAGCGGCTGGTGCTGTACATGGAGCATTGCAAACAGGTTCCCTGAGTACCACCTTCACGGCATCTCAGGGTTTATTGTTGATGATACCCAACTTCTATAAAATTGCTGGTGAACTGACTAGCGCCGTGGTTCACGTTGCCGCCCGTTCTTTGGCTACTCATGCCTTATCAATTTTTGGCGACCATAGTGACGTTATGGCAGCTCGTGCGACTGGTTTTGCCCTGCTGTGTTCCGCTTCGGTGCAGGAAAGCCAAGATTTTGCTCTCATTGCCCATGCTGCTACCTTAGAGACGCGAGTCTCGTTTATGCATTTCTTTGACGGTTTCCGTACTTCCCATGAAGTGCAGAAAGTCAAATTGCTGTCAGATGATGATTTGCGATCGCTCATCCACGATAACCTAATACTTGCCCACCGCAGCCGTGCCCTCACCCCAGATCGTCCAGTATTGCGCGGTACTGCCCAAAACCCCGATGTCTACTTCCAAGGACGGGAAGGAGCTAACCCTTACTACAACGCTTGTCCAGATATTGTCCAGCGTATCATGGATGAATTTGGAGAACGCACGGGAAGGCATTACCAAATCTATGAATATTACGGCGCTAAGGATGCCTCGCGCGTTATCGTTCTTATGGGTTCAGGTTGTGAAACCGTCCATGAAACAGTAGATTATCTTAACGCCCGTGGTGAAAAACTTGGTGTAGTGAAAGTGCGACTTTATCGCCCCTTTGATGTCCAAAGGTTTGTTGCAGTATTACCAACTAGTGTACAAGCGATCGCAGTTCTCGACCGCACCAAAGAAGCAGGTAGCGCTGGGGAACCTTTGTATTTAGATGTTGTGGCTGCTATCCATGAGGCGTGGGGGGATGAGAGCAGGGGAGCAGGGGAGCAGGGGAGCAGAGGGGAAGTTTTAGTAAGTCTTTCCCCTCTGCCCCTCCGCCCCTCTGCCCCTCTGCCTAAAATCATTGGTGGTCGTTATGGTCTTTCTTCTAAGGAATTTACGCCGGCGATGGTGAAGGGCATTTTTGATAACCTTGCTCAAGCTAAACCAAAAAATCACTTTACGATTGGGATTAATGACGACGTTAGTCATACTTCCTTGAGCTATGACCCTAATTTCTCTACAGAATCGGATAATGTTGTTCGGGCAATGTTCTATGGGTTAGGTGCTGATGGTACTGTTGGGGCTAATAAAAATTCTATTAAGATTATTGGTGAAGAAACCGACAATTACGCCCAAGGCTACTTTGTCTTTGATTCTAAGAAATCTGGCTCAATGACCGTTTCTCACCTCCGCTTCGGTAAAGAGCCAATTCGCTCTACCTACTTGATTGACCAAGCTAACTTTATTGGTTGTCATCACTGGGGATTTCTGGAACGCATAGACATTTTAAAGGCTGCTATTCCTGGGGCGACTTTGCTGCTTAACAGTCCACACAATGCAGATACCGTCTGGGAATATCTGCCGCTAAAGGTGCAGCAGCAAATTATCGACAAGCATTTGAAGTTATACGTAATAAATGCTAGCCAAGTTGCCCGCGAAAGTGGCATGGGTGGAAGAATTAACACTATTATGCAAGTATGCTTCTTTGCCCTAGCAGGTGTCTTGCCGCAAGAAGAAGCGATCGCTAAAATCAAACAAGCAATTGAAAAAACCTACGGTAAAAAAGGCGTAGAAGTTGTCCGCATGAACTTGCAAGCTGTAGACAACACCTTAGACAACTTGCATAAAGTAGATATTCCCCAAACAATCCGCACAGACGCGATTAATCGCGTCTCTACTCCAAACTCTTGTACAGACGCGATTAATCGTGTCTCTACTCCTGAATTTGTGCAAGAAGTTCTGGGCAAAATCATGATTTGGGAAGGTGATGACTTACCTGTTAGCACATTACCAGTTGATGGCACCTTTCCCGTAGGTACTGCCAAATGGGAAAAACGTAATGTTGCCGAAGAAATACCTGTGTGGGAGCCGGATGTCTGCGTTCAATGTGGTAAGTGCGTCATGGTTTGTCCTCACAGTGCCATCCGGGCAAAGGTTTATCAAGCCGATGAGTTAGTGAATGCACCAGAAACCTTCAAGTCAACTGGTGCAAAAGATAAAGACTTTGCCAATCAAAAATTTACCATTCAAGTTGCCCCAGAAGATTGTACAGGATGCACTATTTGTGTAAATATTTGCCCTGCTAAAGATAAATCTGAGCCATTGCGGAAAGCGATTAACATGGCACAGCAGTTGCCATTGCGAGAACAAGAACGGAAAAACTGGGATTTCTTTTTGAGTTTACCTAATCCTGACAGGCGATCGCTAAAATTAAACCAGATTCGCCAACAACAACTGCAAGAACCTTTATTTGAATTCTCTGGTGCTTGTGCAGGTTGTGGTGAAACACCTTATCTGAAATTATTAACACAATTGTTTGGCGATCGCGCCGTCATCGCCAATGCTACAGGTTGTTCTTCAATATATGGTGGGAACCTCCCCACAACACCTTGGACAACCAACGCCGAAGGACGCGGCCCCGCGTGGTCTAATAATCTATTTGAAGATAACGCCGAATTCGGTTTTGGCTTCCGCCTCTCCCTCGACAAACAAGCTGAGTTTGCGGCGGAACTTTTGCAAAAATTGGGGAGTGGGGAATGGGGAGTGGGGAATGGGGAAATTTACCAATCAGTAATTCCTGATGATTTAATTGAGTCAATCCTGAAAGCTGAACAAAAATCTGAGGCTGACATTTGGGAACAGCGCGAAAGGATAGAACTATTGCAGCAGAAGCTAGATGAAATTGTAACTTTCGATCCGAATCTAAAATCTAAAATCCAAAATCTAAAATCCCTTGCAGACTACTTGGTGAGAAAAAGCGTCTGGATTGTTGGCGGTGATGGTTGGGCTTATGATATTGACTTTGGTGGTATCGATCATGTAATTGCTAGTGGTCGAAATGTGAACATCTTAATAATGGATACAGAAGTGTATTCTAATACAGGCGGTCAATCTTCCAAAGCTACGCCACGAGCCGCAGTTGCTAAATATGCCGCCAGTGGTAAGCCTGCACCGAAGAAAGATTTAGGGATGATTGCCATGACCTACGGAAATGTTTACGTAGCAAGTGTAGCCCTTGGTGCTAGAGATGAACATACCCTGAAAGCATTTCTGGAAGCAGAAGCTTATGATGGCCCATCAATAATTATTGCTTACAGCCACTGCATCGCCCACGGCATTAATATGACCACAGGGATGAATCATCAGAAAACTTTGGTAGAATCAGGTCGTTGGTTGCTGTATCGGCATAATCCAGAATTGCTCAAACAAGGTAAAAATCCATTGCAATTGGATATGCGATCGCCTACGCAATCTGTAGAACATTCGATGTATCAAGAAAATCGCTTCAAAATGCTCACTAAGAGTAAACCAGACGTAGCCAAGCACTTGTTAGAACAAGCGCAAGCTGAGGTAGATACACGTTGGCAGATGTACCAATATCTGGCAAAGCGCGATATTCTCTGAACATTAGCCCTGATTTTAGTTATAAACATTGCGACTTGAGTAACTCAAGTCGCAATTTTCGTTACAAACACTAGATTTTTCGTTACAAAATCATCATTTTGGTTAGTAAAATCGTGATTTTCGTTACAAACACTAGATTTTTCGTTACAAAATCATCATTTTGGTTAGTAAAATCGTGATTTTCGTTACAAACACTAGATTTTTCGTTACAAAATCATCATTTTGGTTACTAAAGTCGTGATTTTCGTTACTAACGCTGTGGTTTAAGTTGTGTTAAGCCTAAATTTTAGCTAACAAACGCGTAAATGTTGGGTTTCCTTCCTTAACACAATCTGTAAAAGGATTGCGATGTCTACGATCGCCTGTCATCCTCGAACACAAGAGCATGTTGCACACAAGATTTACTAACTAACGCAACTCTTGGAGACGCGTAATGCCTACTATGAGGTTCCGCCTCGCGCAAAAGCATTTCCGGATTTTACCTAGAAACGAGATTTCAAGAAACAACTTTAGCGTAGGCGTAGCCCGCCGTTAGGCATCGCACCAACCGATCAAACCACCAAAGATCAACTCTGTGCTACAAGACGCGCTACGAGGTGCTACGGTAATTATGGAGTATTGTTATTGGGTCGTTAATCGAGTTCTTCACTAGTGATGGATGAGATCAAAAGAGAGTTTTAGAGCGTACCTAATAATTTTGGAATACTTTGTAAAAAAGTGGGATGTTTTGTCTAAACCCTTAATTTATCTTTTTCCGAGTTGATATGTTGATATATTAACCACGCAGTCAATAACTATTTAATAACTATTATGTGGGAGAGGTAATTATGGCAAATTCATTATTCAATTTCCTTAACGTCTCTGATTTGAATGGCACTAATGGCTTTGTAATTAACGCCATTGCAGCAGGTGACTTGTCAGGCTACTCAGTCAGCAATGGGGGGGACATCAACGGTGATGGCATTGACGACCTGATTATTGGGGCATATGGTGCCTCCCCCAACGGCAACTTTCGTGCTGGGCAAAGCTATGTAGTGTTTGGGGGGAGGAATCTGGGCAGTGGCGGTACCTTTAACCTCTCTGATTTGAATGGCACTAATGGCTTTATAATTAACGGCATTGCAGAATCTGACTTCTCAGGCAACTCAGTCAGCAATGCAGGGGACATCAACAATGATGGCATTGACGACCTGATTATTGGGGCAAATAATGCCTCCCCCAACGACATCTCTGGTGCTCGACCTGGGCAAAGCTATGTAGTATTTGGAGGGAGGAATCTGGGCAGTAGCGGCAGTCTCAACCCCTCTGATTTGAATGGCACTAATGGCTTTATAATTAACGGCATTGCAGAATCTGACTTCTCAGGCAACTCAGTCAGCAATGCAGGGGACATCAACAATGATGGCATTGACGACCTGATTATTGGGGCAAGTGGTGCCTCCCCCAACGGCAAAAAATTTGCTGGGCAAAGCTATGTAGTATTTGGGGGGGCAAATCTGGGCAGTAGCGGCAGCCTCAACGCCTCTGATTTGAATGGCACTAATGGCTTTTTAATTAACGGCATTGCAGAACGTGACTTCTCAGGCTACTCAGTCAGCAATGCAGGGGACATCAACGCTGATGGCATTGACGACCTGATTATTGGGGCACTATATGCCTCCCCCAACGGCATCACCGAAGCTGGGCAAAGCTATGTAGTGTTTGGGGGGGCAAATCTGGGCAGTAGCGGCAGCCTCAACGCCTCTGATTTGAATGGCACTAATGGCTTTTTAATTAACGGCATTGCAAAATATGACACCTCAGGCATCTCAGTCAGCAATGCAGGGGACATTAACGCTGATGGCATTGACGACCTGATTATTGGGGCACTATATGCTTCCCCCAACGGCAACTCTCTTGCTGGGCAAAGCTATGTAGTGTTTGGGGGGAAGAACATCGGCAGTGGCGGCACCTTTAACCTCTCTGATTTGAATGGCACTAATGGCTTTATAATTAACGGCATTGCAGCAGGTGACAATTCAGGCATCTCAGTCAGCAATGCAGGGGACATCAACGCTGATGGCATTGACGACCTGATTATTGGGGCATCTGGTGACTACTACAACTACGAAGATTTTCCTGGGCAAAGCTATGTAATATTTGGGGGGAGGAATCTGGGCAGTAGCGGCAGCCTCAACCTCTCTGATTTGAATGGCACTAATGGCCTTTTAATTAACGGCATTGGATCCGGTAACTCTACAAGCGCCTCAGTCAGCAATGCAGGGGACATCAACGCTGATGGTATTGACGACGTGATTATTGGCGCACCTTTTGCCTCCCGCAACGACATCTCTGCTGCTGGGCAAAGCGATGTAATATTTGGGGGGAAGAACATCGGCAGTGGCGGCACCCCTGGTAAGCTGACTGGAACTCCTGGTGCAGATACCCTCTTTGGCAAACCTAGCAACAACATTGATGGGTTAAATGCTAAAGATACCCTAACAGGCAACGGTGGTCAAGATAAGTTTGTCTTTCACTCTAGCGATGCCAATGACATTATCACTGATTTTGCTGGCGTAGGTCAGGGCTACAACCCATCATCGGCTGTGATTGCCAATGTTGATACACTGCAATTTATAGGTAATGGCTTAACTGCCCAAAATCTGCAACTCACTCAAAAAGGCAACAACTTAGAAGTTACCTTTGAAAATGTTGCATCCACCAAAGTAACTCTGCAAAACTTCCTCTTAGAAAACCTGGATAACCTGCCAGTAATTTCTTCAAAACCAGCGACTGGCAATATTTTGTTTGATGGGCAAACTAGGATTACTGATAGCTTTGATGTGATTAATGCAAACTCCACTCAAACTAGCATTTTCAACAGAAACACTGTCACCTTCCTTAATGATTTAAACAATAACATCACGGGTTTTGACTACTCCAATGATGTAATTAATGGTCAAGGGGGTGACGACAAAATCAATGGCTTGAGTGGTGATGACTTGCTGCGGGGCGATGCTGGCAATGATATTCTCATCGGTGGTGCTGGTAATGATACCCTTGTCGGTGGTGCGGGTGCTGACAAGTTCCTTTACAATACCAATGCTCCCTTTGCCTCGGATGCTGTTGGTGTAGATACCATTAGTGACTTTAACAGTCCCCAAGGTGACAAGATTATCTTAGATAAGACTACCTTTAATGCAATTACTTCTGCTACGGGAACAGGTTTTAGTAACGCCAATGATTTTAAAATAACTTCTTCTGTGGCGACTAGCACGGCAAAAATTGTCTACGATTCTGTGAGTGGGCAATTGTTCTACAACCCTAATGGCTGCACGCCTGGTTTTGGCAGTGGTGGTCTATTTGCAACTCTAACTGGTGCGCCTACTCTTATGGCATCAGATTTTGTCCTGCAAGCATAGTTCGTTCAAAACATCAAGTTCCAAGCTTGGAATCTTGAAGACCACAGGGATGAATCATCAACTCTGGTAGAATCAGGTCGTTGATTGCTGTATCGGCATAATCCAGAGTTGCTCAACAAGGTAAAAATCGGTTGCTTTTTGGTTATGCGATCGCCTACGCAATCCGTAGAAAATTCGATGTATCAAGAAAATCGCTTCAAAATGCTCACCAAAAGTAAACCCGAAGTAGCCAAGCACTTGTTAGAACAAGCTTAAACTGAGGTAGATACACGTTGGCAGATTAATAACTATATTATGTGGGAGAGGTAATTATGGCTAATTCATTATTCAATTTCCTTAACGTCTCTGATTTGAATGACACTAATGGCTTTATAATTAACGCCATTGCAGAATCTGACTTCTTAGGCTACTCAGTCAGCAATGCAGGGGACATCAACAATGATGGCATTGACGACCTGATTATTGGGGCAAATAATGCCTCCCCCAACGACATCTCTGGTGCTCGACCTGGGCAAAGCTATGTAGTATTTGGAGGGAGGAATCTGGGCAGTAGCGGCAGTCTCAACCCCTCTGATTTGAATGGCACTAATGGCTTTATAATTAACGGCATTGCAGAATCTGACTTCTCAGGCAACTCAGTCAGCAATGCAGGGGACATCAACAATGATGGCATTGACGACCTGATTATTGGGGCAAATAATGCCTCCCCCAACGACATCTCTGGTGCTCGACCTGGGCAAAGCTATGTAGTATTTGGAGGGAGGAATCTGGGCAGTAGCGGCAGTCTCAACCCCTCTGATTTGAATGGCACTAATGGCTTTTTAATTAACGGCATTGCAGCAGGTGACAATTTAGGCAACTCAGTCAGCAATGCAGGGGACATCAACGCTGATGGCATTGACGACCTGATTATTGGCGCAAGTGGTGCCTCCCCCAACGGCAAAAAATTTGCTGGGCAAAGCTATGTAGTATTTGGGGGGGCAAATCTTGGCAGTAGCGGCAGCCTCAACCTTTCTGATTTGAATGGCACTAATGGCTTTTTAATTAACGGCATTGCAGCAAGAGACTTCTCAGGCTACTCAGTCAGCAATGCAGGGGACATCAACAATGATGGCATTGACGACCTGATTAT
>NZ_JAVRBS010000031.1:0-91449 GCF_034531155.1 Nostoc sp. ChiVER01
TACTCTTCAGTTTTATTGGGCAATAAAAATTGTGTAAATATTCCAGTTTTATGTAGAAGTGGAATATTCACTGATGCGATGTATCCTTCGCCAGCATTACGATTGAGCGAATATTTGCTAATAGTGAATATTTAGATAATTCCGCTTTCACCTCTGATTCAAGTAAAAGCAGAACATACGAAGTTTATTTTTTACTATGCCAAAGAATAACAGAAAGGGAAAAGCGGCGGTACTAACTGATGGTGAATACTCCAAAATTCGCCGGCAGATTAGAACTGAGAAGTACAGATTGCTTTTAGACCTGGCGTGGTTTACGGGCGAAAGGTGGGGGGCTTTGGTTCAACTCAAGGTGAGTGATGTTTACAATCGCACTGGTCAGCCCAAGTCAGACATCATTTTCCCGGCGATTATTAGAAAGCACAGACCAGACGGAACAGCCGAAACAACCGAAATTCCAGTGCATCAAATTTTGAAGGAATCCTTAGAGCGATACCAGCCAGAAACAGATAGCGAGTGGCTATTTCCCTCAAGATGTGGAACTAAACCAATTTGCTGGAAGAATGCCTATAACATTTTCATGCGGGCATCGGATAACGCCGGATTTGAGGCTAAGGGAATTTCGACGCATAGCACCAGAAGGAGCATGGTAAACAAATTGCGGCGGGCGGGAATTGCTAAAGAAATCATTCGCACTTTCACCGGACACCGCGACAACAAAGGACTTGACCCTTATTTTGAAATTGAAATGGACGAGCGCCGGGGCGCGATCGCAACTCTATGAACCCCAACCTCCTATTCCTGCAAATTGAAATTTTCTTCGAGCGCTTGCAGAAAGGGGAATATGACCATCCCCTGTATTTAGCTATGGCACTGGAAAATCTCACCAACCAGGCCTGGGATGAAGTTGACCGTGTATACCCAAATTTGTGACAAACTCCCTGGCTGCGAATAGGCTGGAATTTGGTTTGATGCACCTAACCTCATCGGATTTGTTGCGATCGCAGTTCTTGGTATGCGATCGCATTTTTCATTTTTGAGAGATTAATGCTACTCAATTGCAATAATAAATTTGCTTTAAAGCACATTTATTACGATAAATCAATGCTTTCACCCTACTCTGAGAGGCCCGCAGCACAGCTTCTATTTATTGAGAATCTTTGACACTAAATAGTCATTAGGGAATGAGGAGTGGGGAGTATAAATCAGTCATGTCCCTTACCATTCATAAATTTCATCGCCAATTATCTCTGAAACCTCGTCCTTGGAAAATCGGTAGGTCTTTGTTCCTACTTTTAAAATCCCCGCTTCCCCATCAGCAAAGAACTCTTGCCTATCCTCTGGGTCAAGTTCTTCTAAGTCTTGTTCGATTTCTTCAAATAGTTCCTCGTGAGTCTCTAAAAGCTGAATCAACTCTTTTTCTAGTTCTGTACTCATGGCTTGAATATTGGGCATTGGGGAGCAGAGAACGAAAACCAGGCATCGTAATTTCTATGACTCGTCCGGGTGGTCTTCCTCCCAATCGAGTTCTAAGTCAACTCGCATCATTTGAATTATCACTTGCTCAAGCCCCTCGTATAATTCAGCTGCTTTTTCTGGCGACGATACTTTGACGGTCAACTGTACAAGTGTTTTGTCTTCGCTTAGGGTAAGACGGAAGTTATTATTTTTTGGTCTAGTCATTAGGCATTGGGGAATGGGGAGTGGGGAGTGGTACTATTGCCCTGTTACACGGCAATTGAAGTTAATATGGGGCGGACTAGTACAACTTGGGAATCAGGTAGCACTTGGCACAGTGGGGAAACGACCTCAATTCGCGTACCTATCTCGCTAAAAAATCAGATTTTGGATTACGCTAGGTCTGTTGATTTCAAACTGGTCAACGATCAAAGTCAAAACATCCCCGATTCCGGGGATTTTTTGCAGATAATTGACCGCTACATCGCTTGGAGAACCAAGAATTATCGCTCTACACTTCGGAGTGCAAAACCAGATATTACCGCTCGTACCTGGGACGAACTGCGGAAGCTGCAAGACCTACTGCGGAAGTCTCCAGAACTGTTGCAGGACTAAAGCCTTTGCGGCATTCCTGACAAAACCATCTCTGAACTACGGTGTTGTCAGATAATTTATAACTACCGTTTTTAAAGATTAGTGTTTCGTGGTGGCATCTTGGGCATGGTGGGCGTTTCATTCTTCCAGCCTCGGATTAATTTTTCGATTTCACATGGAAGCTTACCATCTGCGATCGCAATTTCCACATCTGCCTTTTTACGCTTGGCGATGACACTATCCACACTACCCAGGTAAAGGCGGTTTTTCTTCCTGCCTACCATCCAGCAGTAGCGGTAATACCAATATCTATTACCAGACCGCTCAACCCAGTATTTCTCTATCCAGTGGGTATCGTGTTGGGGCGCAACTTTTTTAGTAACTTGTGATACTTGCGCCCCAACAGTCTTATACGGATTGTCAGACTCTAAGATTTGCGCCCCAACACTATGTGACTCTTGGGGGGTGAGTTCATCCCAGAACGGATCGTGAACGTAAACAGGAGTATCAACCTTAGTAAAAGCTTGTAAATCAAAAAGTGTAGGTTGGTTCATAATCAGATTGGAAATTAATGGTCGCTGCTTTCACTTTTTATGTGGAAGCAGTTTTTATGTGGAGTAATAGTCGTAGTAAGGAGAAGAACGAGTAATAATTCCAGCTTTGTGTAGTAAACGTTTGTTTTCTGGTTCTTCCCAGTATTCCCAGCGCAAGCAATCAATCAATAAGCCGATACGGTTATCAATTGAGTCTCGTTTATTCCGCAAGAAGACAAGGTTTAAAGCTAAGAAGATTTTTTCAATTGGGTAATAGTAAACTTCACACTTTTCGGGTAATTGAATGTCTACTTTTTGAGCAAGTTGTTTAATTTCGTTTTTGGTTTCATCGGATACATGATTGCTTGACTTAATATCTAATTGCTGCTGCTGACTAGGCTCCTGATGAGCAACAGAACTGTTTTCTTGGGTTTGAGGCAATATTTTGGAACTGTTGATCCTGATTTCGGATCTTTGTTCCACTCGTTTTCTAAGTGGTTCTAACCACTCTAAAGGTTTGATTATTAACTTGAATTCGTGCCAGTTATATTTTTTGATGAGTCTGACTAGTCCGAAATCAAGTAGTCTTTTAAGAAGATTTTTCAGATGTCTTTCGGATAGTGGTTGTCCTGATTGTTTTTCTACCCAAGCATTAAATTCATGCAATGTAATTTCTATTACCTTGCCAGGTTTAGCGTAGTTTATTAACCAGCACCAAAACTGTTGATATGCTGCTTTTATCCGATATTTTAGACAAAGTTCTTGATGTTTCTGCGTCCAGAAATTAGGATTATTTTGGCTATTTTGTGGCATAATTATTATTAGTTAATTATCCGAGAGCCACCACGATCGCTAAATCTCTGGTGGCTTTTTGGTTTTTTTTGGCTACCGCTTTGCGTTCAACCAATGATCGTCGGGGAAGCGGGAGTCTGCTTCAAAATCAGCATTTTCACAGCTGGTAACACCAAAATAAGAAAGCCCGTTTTGTTGACATAAAGCTGTGCCCACATCGCCGGCTCTACCTTGGTCTATGTGCCAGCACAAGGCAACTAGCGCTCGCGTTTCTGGGCTTAGAGCAAGAGCAATGTAAATCGTTTGTCTCTTCATTGGTCATTAGTCATTGGTCATTAGTCATTAGTCATTAGTCAGCCGCGATCGCACTCTCTACAACTTGCGCGATCGCAAAACAAAACCGCCCTTACCACAGCAGGCAGGACGGTTTTATTCAGGTTCTTTGGGATTTTCGAGCGACTGAGCAGCTATGTTATAAAGTTCAGCCTTGATCAGTCTCATTCCTTCTTCAAATGAGTCTGTAAATTTTTTATTGTCATCAAGTCGAGCTTCAAGACGCTGGCGATGAGAACCAACATAGAAATTAAAACCTTGCTCTAATAACTCAAGTCGCTCTATTACTTTTCCAATATGGCTTTCTCCAGCGAGGGAGACGGCTGCCCTAGCGGTATGTCCCCCCTCGCTATCTTCGCTACCAAGTCCGCCCTGCTTAATCCCATCATTTTTGCCCTCGTCTCGAATAGCTCCCAGTCCTTCTGACTCAGGAATAGGGACACGTTCTTCGCATCGTCTGCCAGTTTTTTCGGCCTCGCCATTTTTCTTGCTCATACACGGTAAACCCATTTTACATATAGAAAACTAAATCTCATATAGAAAACTGTTGACAAGAGGTTTTCTATATGATTAACATAACATTAGTTTCTCACATAGAAAACTATTTTTAACTCCCCCACGCCTAACCCTTTGCGTGGCATCACCGGAGCAACTCACCCGCGCCACCTTGCGCGGAAACACCCTTTAATCACCGAAAACCGAGCGCAGTAACGAGTTTACTGAGCGGTGATATTTTGATGTCTGCACACTTACTTTAGAAACCAAATGACAACCACAGTTTTAGAACTGCTTGAAAACCTAAAACACTACCCCGGTGCAACAGAGGTAACTATAAAAGCCGCAGTCGATGATCGGGAATTTGCGATCGTTGATTTCAAGTCTGAAGCCAACGGCTTGAATATTGTCATCGTCAGTAAGCCAGAGGAGGACGAGGAGGAGGAAGTCTAACTATTAAAAGGCGACCACCTACCGTCCTGCGTAAGCGATCGCCAAATGCGTAGTATTTAATAAGGAAATTGTAACAATGAGTAAGCCACTAGGCTATTACACCAATTACACCCCTGGCGAAGAAACCTTACTTGCGACATTGCAGGATAACTATGGTGCAGCATTCGAGAAAATCAGTAAGCGAGAAAAGCTCGTTATTCTGAGCGTTCTAGCGTCACACATTGGCTGTCAGTTAGAAGGTGATTGTCGAGCCGAAATCTTCACTGTTGCCAAACAAATCACCGAACAGCTGACCATCGCTGACCAAGCAGGAATCATGGAGGCGATTATCGGTCAGATTCGCTGGGGTCAAAACTTTGTCGTTTCAGGAGAGCCGCCTATGGAACAATAACAACCACTCCAAGTTTATTACTGTCAATGGATTATAAGGTTCACCAGCGTGGGCTGGCAAAACTCGCGCTGGTGTTTTTTACACTCATTAGGAATTTAATTATGACTTACCGCGACGACCTTAGACCGTGGGCAATTTTCAAGTATCTGCCCACTGGTGAAAATGTTTGTGTGGCTCGACTTCGTACCCGCACCGATGCCGATGCTTACGCAAGTCTTCTTCGTCAAAGTGACGGTAAATTTGAGGTGGTTTTCGACCAACCACAGAGAGTTCAAGGATAGCTGAAAAATGAGATTGCGATCGCGATCCATGAGGAGTGCGATCGCTGACTCAAACACTTCAAACGTGAACAAGTAAAAAATATCACATTTTGAGCAAATGAAAGTAACAACCATCACTTACCAAAGAGTTCTAAATCTTGGGGATTATAATTCGTGCAGGTTAGAGAAAACAGCATGTGCTGATGAGTTTGAAGACCATGAAGAAGCAACACAGACGCTTATAGAAAGTGTTGAGCGCCAAATTCATGACGAGCATATACAGAACCAAATTGATAAAGAAATTGCAGCCCGGAGGAAAAAAATAGTAGCTCTCAAGGCAGAGTATGAAGAGTTCAGTCAACAGGTTGAACTTCTCAAAGCTCAACAAACAAGCGAATCGCTTGCTGAAGACGACCGATTTTAATTAATAGCTCAAATCAGGAAATGTACGAACCTTTAGAAATTAATGATTTTCAACACATTTTATACATTATCAGGGACAACCATAAATCACATAACTCTTTAACTCACAAAGAAGTCCGGGTGTATTTGGATTGTATGGAGCAACTATGGCCAAGGCTTAACATACCTAATTGTGACTATCCACCAACTATGAAGTTTTATCTTTGGGCAATGTCTTGCACGATTTCTCACGAAAAGCGGGCAATGCTAGCGGGCAAATTACTCGATTTAATTTTGTTGCTAAAACAGCCTAATACCAGCCCTTCTGACAACTTTTAACTGAGGTTTTTGGTGAAACTTACATTATGACCAAACATGACACTTGGGTAAAACTCAAACCCGGCAATCCTTGTGAGCCAATTTTAGACTTGTTCCCAGACGGCATGATACCCATGCGTGACCCTTTCCCCCTGGAGCGGACAAACACATCAGAGGGACTTATTTCTCTGTGGATTGTTGATCTGGAGCGCCTTAGCAGTTTTCAAGCTCAAGCCTTAGCCCAAATTATTGCAATTCACCGCAACACCGATCCGCTTGAAGTAGCGCAAGAGGCAGTAACCAAAGGTGGTTTTTCCATTAACAACGAGTGGGTTGAATCAATGAAATGCTGGCGTGAAGGTTTCGAGCGAGCTAGAGAACTTGCTGATTTTTTAGAAACTGCCCCGCCACAAGGAACTCCTGAAGCCACTAAAGCATTCTGGGAATTTCACCAAAGCCAACATGACCGATGGATTGAGGGGAACCAAGAGCCGCGGCCAATTAATTCTATTGTTGATATTCATCCCTCATTGCGTACTCCTGAACTTGAACGATTAATCAAAATGCATCAAGTCGAGAGTGCGATGGGGCAGGGTAATTATTCAGTATTGGACGTTTTAACTGGACGCGCAATGGTTGATTCTCTAAACATTATCGACCCAGAAAATGAATATTCATTAGTTATTGATGATGATTTTGAGGACGATGAAATTTATGAATAATGAAGAAAATTTAAATATCTCTCAACCAGATCCAGCATGGGATTATTACGAAATCTGGCAATCATTGCACATTATCAAAAATAAAATTGATGCCGGAATAAAGCTCATTTCTGGTGAAGAGCAGGCAGATGATGTAACTGACCAAAAACTTAGACAAATACTAGAACCAGCTTCAGAGAAACTGGTTGGCATAATCGAGCAAGACTTAATGGACTACCAAAAAGACTATGAGTAAAACCGCCCGATGAGCCGGACTGACTCGCCGGCGAAACGCGATTGCTTGATTGATCGCGTCGCGGACTGGAGTCCAACCCAGACGTACAGCACATACACACAGCAGCTTAGGGCTTTTACCTTGAATCAAGCTTTTATGGCTTTCCTGTTTTCATAAGCTCGGCTGCTGTGAGTGCGCTGTTTTCTCCCTATGTCGCCGCAGTTTGCGCTGTGGCTTGCCTTGAGAGTGAACTAGGCTGTTGTGGCCTTCGGGTGATTCGCAGGCATGGCATCAGGGACAAGACGAAACCACCCAGAGGAGAACTGAATGATTAAAATTTTGGGGCTTGATGTTAGCAAGTCCTCAGTCTCGGCTTGTCTGCTTACGGAGAAGCCCGAAGACCCACGTCAATTCTACTACGAGTGTCCATTTTTTAAGTTGAGCGCTGATGCAAAAGGAATTCAAGATTTGCTCGCGCTCAATGCGGACATTGCACTGTTAGAACCAACTGGCAACAATTACAGCAAGCTTTGGGGTACTCACTTGGCCCGCGCCGGGGTAGAAGTGCGGCTGGTAGGTCACAAGGAACTAAGGAATTATCGAGCCAATCACTTAGCACTACCTGATAAAGATGATGATGCTGATGCTCTTGCCCTTGCCTGTTACTACTTTGACTACCAAAAAGAACCGCGTCGATTTGTCCAAATTCGCGATCGCACTATTGTTAAAATTCGCGAATTGGTGCTGAGACTTGCTCACCTAAATCGCGTTCAATCACCGATCATGAATCGGGCACGGCAGGATTTAGCGTGGCAGTTTCCAGAAGTGGCGCTAGTAAAGTCCATGCGCGGTGAATCAGGTGAAGCGCCTTTACTTTGGGGTTGGCTTGCTGGAATCCGGAAAAGCAGCCGCTATGACCGTCTCTACTCTCAATCTGTGGGACTGGGCATTACTGACACTGTTCGAGAACACGCGAAACGTGTCTGTGACCTGCAACGTGAGGAGTATGTCATTGAGGCAGAATTACGAGAACTGCTTGCTGATCCACGGTTTGACCATTACCGGACAGTTTTCAAACACTTTGGATTTGGCGATCGCCTCTCGTCGGTGATTATTTCCCAGATTTACCCCATCGAGGGATTTTTACTAGATGGTAAACCAGAGGTGAGAATACGCCAGGGGCGGAATTCAAAAAAGCCTACTAAACGCCACCTTTCGCTGAGAAGATTTCAAAAAGCCCTCGGCGCTGCTCCTTCAATGGAAGCTTCCGGCGATAGCCGCAAAGCTAAAGTGGTAGGCGGTTCAGATTTGTGTCGTAAGTCTCTCTGGCAGTGGGTTTTTACCCGCATTGAACCAAAGCGATCGCGCCTCAAAAATGAAATTGGTAAAACTTTGGGTGAACAGTTAGACGCTGAAAAAGCAGCTGGTCGTCCGGTGAAGCTTGTCAGAAATCGGATTGCAGCCAAAGGAGCGCGGCTGTTATTCAGAGAACTGATTCAAGTCCACGATAAATTGTTAGAGTGAAAACAGACAGTATCTTCTATCGCATCTTCCAAAGTATCCCCAGCACTTTTTTTGAACTGATTAACCAACCGCCCCAACTAGCTAGTGCTTACCAATTTTCTTCAGTCGAAGTCAAACAACTAGCGTTTAGAATCGATGGCGTCTTCCTGCCAAATGCAGCAGAACTACCCATCTATTTTGCCGAAGTGCAATTTCAACCAGACAAAAAATTCTACTCACGTTTATTTACTGAAATCTTTAACTATCTTGACAAAACCGAATTAACCAACAATTGGCGTGGTGTTGTCATCTTCCCCAACCGCAGCGTTGATACTGGAAATACCGAAAGATATATAGAATTACTCAACTCACAACGCGTAACTCGCGTATATCTTGATGAATTAAGCTCAATTGAGGCATCATCAATCGGCATAAAGACAGTTAAACTCATCATTGAACCTGAATCAACTGCGACAACAAGAGCTATCGAAATAGTCAACAGTGCTAGAGAGCAAATTTCAGATGTCGCTACTATTAGGGAAATTATACAATTAATAGAGACGATATTAATCTACAAGTTGCCGCGATTGAGCCAAGAGGAGATCGGAAAAATGTTTGGATTAAATGAGTTAAAGCAAACTAGATTTTACCAAGATGTTTTTGCAGAAGGCAAACAAGAAGGTAAACAAGAAGGCAGACAAGAAGGTAGGCAAGAAGGCAGACAAGAAGGTAGACAAGAAGGTAAGTTAGAAACGATACCCCAGTTATTAGCGTTGGGTTTAAGTATTGAGCAGATAGCTCAAGCGTTAGGTTTGGATGAACAACTTGTTAGGCAAGCTGCCCAATCAAAACCCTAAAACAGGAGGAGATTAAAACAATATTTGGATCAAATGAGTTAAAGCAAACTAGATTTTACCAAGATGTTTTTGCAGAAGGTAAACAAGAAGGGAAATTAGAAAAGATACCCCGGTTATTAGCATTGGGTTTAAGTATTGAGTAGATAGCTCAAGCGTTAGGCTTGAACGAACAAGTTGTTAGGCAAGCTGTACAACCGAAATATTAAAGCAATAGGGTGCGCGAAGGCTTAACAGTGCGTTTAATAGAGACGATATTAATCTAAAAGTTGCTGCGATTTAGCCAGGAGGAGATCGGAAAAATGTTTGAATTAAATGACTTGAGGCAAACTAGATTTTTCCAAGATGTTTTTGAAGAAGGTAAAAAAGAAGGTAAACAAAAAGCTAAGTTAGAAGCGATACCACACTTATTAACATTTGGTTTAAGTATTGAGCAGATAGCTCAAGGGTTAGGCTTGGACAAACAACTTGTTAGGCAAGCTACACAACCAAAATCTTAAAAAAAACTGATATATAGCTGACGGGGTGCAAGACTTTGCACCCCAATATTTTGCTGAGTTTGAATCGGTTATTAAATTAAAATATGACTGCTGAAAATACTCATACTTTCGCACGAATTAACAGCTAGCAGGAATGAATTCAGTACACTAGGTTATTTAACGCCAGTAAGTAAAAAATAATGATTTTGTTTTTACTATTTTTTGTTTATTACATCTGTTACGAGTATAACAAACAGAATAATTGAAAATAATCTTGTAAAACTGTTAGCTATTGTTAATGATTAATTCTTTTTTAATGAAAGTGAATTAAACCAAAAAATATCTTAAGATTGAAAAATAAATATTGATAAGCAGGTGAGACTTTACAAGCATTATCACCTACCTCATGCATGGTAAACAATACAAAAACACCTAGCCGATGACTAACGTACTATGGCTACAAGGTGGTGCTTGTTCAGGCAACACCATGTCATTTCTCAACGCTGAAGAACCGACAGTCTGCGATTTAATTGCCGATTTTGGTATCAATATACTTTGGCATCCTTCCTTGGGATTGGAACTAGGCAACGATTTGCAAACACTGCTACGGAATTGTATTTCTGGCACAATTCCTTTAGATATCCTAGTATTTGAAGGCAGTGTTGTTAACGCCCCCAACGGTACTGGCGAATGGAATCGGTTTGCCGATCGCGCCATGAAAGATTGGTTAGCAGACCTCGCCAAAGTCGCTAAATTTATCGTCGCCGTGGGAGACTGTGCCACATGGGGAGGAATTCCTGCCATGTCACCCAACCCTAGTGAATCGGAAGGTTTACAATTTCTCAAACGTCAAGAAGGCGGTTTTTTAGGTAAAGACTTTGTGTCACAGGCTGGATTACCTGTAATTAATATACCTGGATGTCCCGCCCATCCCGACTGGATTACGCAGATATTAGTTGCGATCGCTACTGGACGCATAGCAGACATTGCTTTCGATGAACTAAATCGTCCCCAAACCTTCTTCAACACTTATACCCAAACTGGTTGTACCCGCAACGTCCACTTTGCCTACAAAGCATCAACCGCCGAATTTGGTCAGCGTAAAGGCTGCCTATTTTACGACTTGGGTTGTCGTGGCCCCATGACTCATTCCTCCTGCAACCGCATCTTATGGAATCGCGTTTCATCTAAAACTCGCGCTGGAATGCCTTGTTTAGGTTGCACAGAACCAGAATTTCCCTTCTTTGACCTTAAACCTGGAACTGTATTCAAAACCCAAACAGTAATGGGAGTTCCCAAAGAATTACCGCCAGGGGTAAAGAAAAAAGACTACGCCATACTCACAATGGTTGCAAAAGATGCAGCACCACCCTGGGCAGAAGAAGACTTTTTTACAGTTTAGTCATTGGTCATTAGTCATTGGTCATTAGTCATTTGTCCTTTGTGATTTGACCAATGACTATAACCTTTCATACTCTCCTCTACCCCTCAACGAGAAATCCAGTATTTCGACCATTTTGCAGGGAGACGAGTGATTAATTACCAATGATAAATGACCAATGAACAAGGACAAATGACCAATGACAAATGACAAAGGACAAATGACAAATGACAATTCAATCATTAGACATTTCGCCCGTTGGTAGAGTTGAAGGCGATTTAGATGTTCGAGTTGATATTGAACATGGAAGAGTAGTCAACGCCTGGACACATGCGGAACTATTTCGCGGATTTGAAGTTATCCTACGCGGTAAAGATCCGCAAGCCGGATTAATTGTCACACCTCGCATTTGCGGTATTTGTGGCGGTTCTCACCTAACTTCTGCATCTTGGGCATTAGATACAGCTTGGGAAACAGAAGTTCCCCGCAATGCAATTTTGGCGAGAAATCTCGGTCAAATTGTCGAGACAATTCAAAGTATTCCCCGCTATTTTTATGGACTGTTTGCTATTGATTTAACAAATAGAAAATACCGCAATAGTCGCTATTATGAGGAAGCTGTTAAACGTTTTGCTGCTTTTACAGGCAAATCTTACGAACTAGGCATAACAATTTCCGCTAAACCAGTAGAAATTTATGCACTGTTGGGCGGACAATGGCCACATTCTAGTTACATGGTTCCTGGTGGCGTCATGTGCGCCCCCACTTTAACAGACATTACTCGCGCTTGGGCGATTCTTGAATACTTCCGCACCAATTGGTTAGAACCAGTATGGTTGGGTTGTTCTCTAGAACGCTATGAACAAATTCAAACTTATGATGACTTTAGAGATTGGTTGGATGAAGACCGAAATCATCGAGATTCTGACTTAGGTTTTTATTGGCGCATGGGTTTAGATATCGGTCTAGATAGATATGGTGCTGGTGTTGGTAAATATGTAACTTGGGGATATTTAGCCCATGAAGATAAATATCAAAAGCCGACTATTGAAGGGCGAAATGCGGCGATGATTATGAAAAGTGGAGTGTACGACAGCTTCGCGGACACTCACGTTTTAATGGATCAGTCATTTACCCGCGAGAATACAACTCACTCCTGGTACGATGAGGGGACAGAGGATATTCACCCTAGCGATCGCACTACTAAACCCACTGCAATTAATACC
This sequence comes from Nostoc sp. ChiVER01, assembly GCF_034531155.1. Lineage (NCBI taxonomy): Bacteria > Bacillati > Cyanobacteriota > Cyanophyceae > Nostocales > Nostocaceae > Nostoc > Nostoc sp. ChiVER01. Next base: position 12,406 of record NZ_JAVRBS010000031.1, read on the forward strand.
AAAGACTTCGATAACGCCTACTCTTGGTCGAGTGCAGTCCTTCACAAAGACTTCGGACGTTTGGAAACTGGCCCCTTAGCGCGTCAATTAGTAGCTGGTGGTAAACATGGCGAATCGTGGCAACACTATGACGGCTTTATTCTAGATGTATTCAAAGAGATGGGTGGTGCTAGTATTCATGTGCGTCAACTTGCACGAGTTCACGAACTTGTCAAGTTATATCGGCAAGCAGAACACTGTTTACGCGAATTCAAATTAAACGACCCCTGGTATATCAAACCTACAGAAAAAGATGGACGCGGTTGGGGTGCAACAGAAGCAGCACGCGGTTCTTTGTCTCACTGGGTAGAAGTGGAGGGCGGTAAAATTAAGAATTACCAAGTTATTGCCCCTGGTACTTGGAATATCGGCCCTCGTGACGGTGAAGGTATCCGCGGCCCCATTGAAGAAGCTTTAATTGGGACACCAATTTATGATTCTAGCGACCCTGTGGAAGTTGGTCATGTGGCGCGATCGTTTGATTCATGTTTGGTGTGTACAGTTCACGCCCACGATGCGAAAACTGGTGAAGAGTTAGCGCGTTTTCGGACTGCTTAATTATTTGAGGTGCGTTATTAGTAATTTAACGCACCACAACCTAGTATATGCCTAAATTACTAAATGACTGCCCCACAGACAATTTCATAACGCGCATCCCAATTTGAAAAATTGTAATCTAATTGCTAAGTTAGACAGCAATAATTTTTTAATATTAAAATATTTAGATAGATTAAGTACAATTCTCTAGTAATATTTTTTTCCATTTGATCAATCCACATTAATTCCTGTCTTATACTTGTTCGTAAATCGCTTAGATATTTGTGTAGAGTCAAATCCATACTTAACCTTACTCCAATATCACAAGCCATAACTTTTTCGTAAAAATACCCCCATCTTAAAGCGTTGGGATGAGTTGAAATTTTATTATATGGATTGCCCTTAATTGGATTATCGTACCAAAGATTATAGTTTAAATCTCTTGTAGGTCTCCAAAAGATGCAGTTTCCAATGCTTTATCTCTCCATTTTCGGTTGATACATGTTGGAAGACAATAATAAATTTCATTCCTTTTTTGGATTAATTTAAATTGCCCTTTAGGGTTATGCAACTTCCAATGAAAGTTCTACTAATGGCGATAGTACCCAAAACTACTTACAGAATAACGGTTGTGTTTAGCGGTGACTAATAAATTTTGCAATCCACCAGGGGCTTCAGTCGGTCTAATGCGACATGGTTGTTAGACTTCATCGCCACTCCAGCATTTCTTCAATCGTCAAACCAATATCGCTCGCAATCTGCCGTAGCAATCTTGGTGAGATGTCACGCCCTTTATGAAATGGGACTGTTGTTCCTCGTCCGTCTTCGTGTCGAAACTGTTTGTGTGAGCCTTTCTGACGTACCTCCACAAAGCCAAGGCTCTCCAATATTCGTACAACTTCTTGGGGTTTCAGAATAGGAATATTACTCATGGTCTACTGAACCACAATCTGTTGTATACCTACAAACTCTGTCTCGAATACCAGATCCTCGTCCTCTAGAAGCATCTCAATAACTTCACGCAAATTTTCTTGCAATTCATCCAAGGTTTCACCTTGAGAATGCGCTCCAGGAAAGCCAGGGACATAGCCAACATAGAACTTAGTATCAGGATCTCTTTCAACGATCGCAGTAAAAGTTTTCATATCACAATCATGAACAACGCTCACTTACAGCTTACTGGATCGGTCATCTAACTGAACGTAGGCAGGCGTAGCCCACCGTAGACATCGCCTTTGCACCACTATGGCAACCAGACTAAACTTAGTTTACAGACTTAGTTTAATCTTATGGAAACCGTAAATATTCATCAAGCTAAAACGAATCTCTCAAAGCTTTTGTCACGCGTAGAACTTGGAGAAGAAATCATTATTTCCAACCGAGGTATTCCGATCGCTAAGTTGGTTCCGTTTCGATCCTCATCAAATCGACTCAATAGTTTAGGGCAAGATAAAGGGCGTTTCGTAATACCAGATGATTTCAATGCCCCTTTGCCAGAAGAAATTTTGGCAGCATTTGAGGGCGGTGAAGAGTGAAACTTTTGCTAGATACGCAGTGCTGGTTATGGTGGTTTACCCAACCAGAGCTTTTGAATGAAGCAGCAATCGCCCATATTGCGGATGAAACAAATGAATTGTGGCTCTCAGTTGCCAGCATTTGGGAAATGGGGATAAAAGTTGCGATCGGCAAGTTACCACTGGCAGATCCTCTAGACAGTTATATTTCTAGTCGGATGACGGTGTTGGCAATGCGTAGGCGTAGCCAGCCGTAGGCATCGCTAGAAATTACAGCTTCTCATGCTTTACAAGCGGCTGCATTGCTTTTGCATCACCGAGATCCTTTTGACAGAATGTTGATTGCACAGGCTCAGATAGAAGAAATGACGCTTGTGAGTGCCGATTCGATGTTTAATAAGTACGACATTTCCCTACTTTGGGCAGCCAAACCTTAATGTCTACGGCTGGCTACGCCTACGCATTTGCTACTTCGGAGACTACATTTGCTATTTCGGCGATCGCATTTACTATTTCGGAGACTACATTTGCTACTTCGGCGATCGCTGCTGCTTATTGCGTTCATCCCTAAATAATAGACTGACCTAGACAATCTAGATTGCAATCAGCTACAACGCTGTGTTATGCGCCACGTACAAGTGACTTATCAATACTTACAGTATTTTTACCTACGATTTCTCAATTCTGAAAAATACTAGGGGATTGCCATTCACGATTTTTTCATCCACCTTCGTCATGCCTATTCTTTGTGTTACCTTTTGCGATTCAAGGTTTGGGCGATCGCAGCTTGCTAAAAGATACTGATAGTTAAGTTTATTAAAACAATACTCCAGTATCTTGGTTGCCGCTTCGGTAGCATAGCCCTTTTTGGTTGCTTCAGGCAGCAAAGCATAAACTAATTGGGGCTGTTCTTCATCAAAGAAATCCCACAAACCAACAAATCCAATGATTTCTTGCTCATTTTTAGTCTCAATAAACCATAAACCAAATTTTTTTCTTCAAAATTATTCTGGCTTTATATCACCATTTCTTCAATCTGTTGCAATGGAAAAATTTTGTCATCGCACAGATACTTTCTAACGTATGAGTCAATGAGAATAGTGTGTAGTGTGTTCAATCCACTCTTCAAAATTGGTTTTAACAACAGCCTCTGAGTTTCAAGTATTAAAGTCATTGGTTTAGACCTCACTTCAACTCCAGCATTTTTCAGAACAGAAATATTATACCAATTCGCAATGGGCTTCTCTGCAAGACGCTAAAAGCGTACAGCTTTCTGGCTATGTAAGTTTTCTACTTTTTAGGGGCGCAAGAGATTGCGCCCCTACAATAGGATATTTTTTTAACTGGTAGTCCAAAAGATGCCGAAAGCACAGAGACAAAAAGGTAAAAAGCGAAATATTGAGGTTGGTTAAAACACGATAGTATTAGATCGTTAGAATGTTTGCTGCTATTCGCTGTGCTACATCTTTATTTTGCCAATAACTTCCGTGAGCGTTGCCGCCATTTGCTAAAGCCAAAAACGTTTGTTGAATGGGTGGGGTTTGAGCAAATAAATTCAATAAACCAGAGTCACTAGTGAGAACGTCTTCTACGTTAACGTAAGAACCAGAATCGGGAATTAACTTAGTGATAAGATTTTCTAGCGGCCAAGCAATTGGATCGCCAGGATGTATAAAATTGATCCAAGACAACTCTCGATCTCCTTGGGTAAGGTTCTTCAACAAATTACTTAAACCAGGGCTGATGTCATGAGTACTTTCATCATTAGCGTTTCTACCATTGATAGTAATTAAGCTAAACAAGGCGATGGGAGAACCCATAGTCTGAATGCTAGCTAGTCGGATACCTGTTGTAGGGTTGTCTCCAACGCCATAAAGCTTATCTCGAATATCCTTTACACTCTGATAGCCAGGAATTTCCTGATTATCCCAACGGCTGGCAAACAGAATATCAAACAGTATGATTGTCCCCCAACTATGAGTCACCAAATGTAGGCGATCGTCCTGTTTATACTTTTCTAAGCCTTTAAATGTTTGGTTTTTGAGTTGTTCAGCCGCCATTGATCCAATTAGGCGACTGATGTACAGTCCTCCATCCCCGACAAATTGCAATATTTGCTTCTGGCGAAAATCCTGAAACCAGAGTTGGTTCCACTTAGACGAGCCTTTCAGGTTTGTTAGTAGTTCATTCAAGGCGCTTTCGTTGACATCACCCCAGTAAAGAGGTACTTTGATGCATTCACGATTACGATCTTTCTGCCGGACTACCTCAACAATCAAGTTAAACAACTTATTGGCATAGGTGTAATTCTGGTTCCTTTCGTTTTCTTTCGATTCCCGTACATTTACGCCATGCAGAAATAAAATATAATCTTTTCCCATAGCTAACTTTGCCTTCCTTAAACTAATTAATCAAAACGGGTGATAATATTCTTAAGATTCTCATGAGAAATACAACTTGAATACATCTGTAAATATTCTTTAAAATATATCCTTGTAATTGTCGTTTTCTCGTTAATCGACAATTATTTCAATATGAAGAGCATCATCGCTCTACTTTAGGATGATTTTTGCTTTAGATATCTAATAATCTAACTATTTATTCAACAGTCGTAGCGTAACACACCAAAACTTCTAGAAACGATGCGTTAGGCTGGCGTTAATGCATTTGCATAAAACAGCAATTTACACGGTAAGCTTGTGTCTGATTTAGCGCTACATAATTATCTTCCTCGCGTTCCCGATGCAGCATTGCAAGAATACATAGAATGGTGTGTTTTAGAGCAGGCTCAAGCCGCAGAATGTAACTTTACTCCCGATAGAAGTAAGTTAGATAATTTGCCACCAGAAGACTACGTTCCTAAACTTGTCGAGCAGTTCATGAAAGTTAAACCAGACCCAATTAAAGCCGGATTGGTAGCTGCGATCGCTGGTAAAGAAGCTGACAAACATGCTTTATCCGGTTTAGCGATCGCTGCTGATTTTGTATCTCTTTATGTCAAGTATTTAATTCCTAAAGAAGGAAGTACTAAAGAACAGGCTGAAGAGATATTAACTCAAGCATCACAACATCAGTATGAGAAACTAACTGAAGTTGCCAAGAAACATGGTGTAGATTTATAGCTTCCTGCTGATAAATTATTTTTCAGAGGCTTTGTCTGTCCCATCAGTCAAAGCCTCATATTTTGCAGATTATGGTAAAAACTCAAAGTAATCACAATCACCAGAAGCTTGATGGTGACTTGTTCTTAATCTTATACCTTTTACTATGACCTTAAGGTTTAAAGTAGGTTTCACTGCATTTATAGATACAGTGCAGCTTATTATTTTATAATTGAGGAAACATATTATTAGTTTATAGTTAAATGGACAAAATTATAGTTAACTCTCAAATTCATTTCGGTAAACCTTGCATCGCAGGCACACGCATCACTGTACAAAGCATTCTTGAACTGCTCAATGAAGGACTTTCATTTGAAGAAATTATCCGAGACTACTATCCAGACTTACAAATTGAAGATATTCGTGCCTGCTTAGGATATGCGATCGCGCTAGTGGCAGCTGAAGACATACGCCTAGTATCTATTTGAGCATGAGATTATTACTAGATCAAGATGTGTATGCGGTAACAGCAAGATTTCTAGTTGATACCGGACATGATGTAGTTCTTGTTGCTCAGATTGATCTTTCGCAAGCAAGTGATGAAGAAATACTTAGAACAGCACAGGAACAGAACCGTATTCTCATCACGCGAGATAGAGACTACGGAAATCTTGTTTTTGTTAGAGCAATGGGATCTGGAGTAATTTATCTCCGAATCCTACCTACAACTGTGAATAAAGTTCATAACGAACTGGTACGAGTTATAGAAACTTACTCGGAAGTTGAATTGATAGGCGCATTTGTAGTTGTACAAGCAGATGGACACAGGTTTAGAAAAGTATCTTTGTAAAAGCTTAAACAATTAAATCTCATCCCATGCTAACTATTATTGGTTGTGGCAATCTAAATCGCAGTGATGACGCAGTAGGCGTAATCATTGCCCAACGCTTACAAAAATATCTAGCTGAAAATCCTCATCTTCATGTGCGAGTATATGACTGTGGCACCGCAGGCATGGAAGTAATGTTTCAAGCTAGAGGTAGTAAAGAATTAATAATTATTGATGCAAGTTCAACAGGTTCTGAACCTGGTGCTGTGTTTAAAGTTCCAGGAAAAGAACTGGAAGCAATGCCCGAACCTAGTTATAACTTGCACGATTTTCGTTGGGATAATGCTTTAGTCGCCGGACGGAAAATCTTTGAAAATGACTTTCCCCAAGAGGTAACAGTTTATTTAATTGAGGCGGCAAATCTTGGTTTTGGACTGGAGTTAAGTCCTGCTATCAAACATTCTGCTGATTTAGTTTTTGAAGAGGTAGCTGCACTCATCAGCCAAAATAATGAGCAGAAATTTTAAACTCCTAACTTTTGTACAAACGCGATTCATCGCGTCTCTCTTCTCTTATGCCCAATCCCGATAAACAGACAATTCATCTACCCTCATTTCAAAAGGTACGCCTTGACTCTCTGGCGGACAAACACGGATTTTAGCACTGCTAACAATTCCATATAATAATGTCCCCATTGGCACGATTTTTTGCAAAATACGCCAATTAGTAACTTGATCGGGACATTCAATAACTAATGTTAGAGCATTGGCATGGGTTGTGACATACCACCGACAAGTAGACAGAAGATTTTGAATCGTGCGATCGCAAGCGTCATAAAAGTATCTACTAATAGAATACTCTAGTTGCTGCCGTAGTATAATGTCCGCAGATGTCGGTTGCATAGGATGCGAGTCATCACCATTTAAGTAATACATCTTTCTAGGCATATCTCTTTAGCTTCCTGTTTATATTCCAATCACCATTCCATAAAGTACATCTTTATTTGTTTCTAATAATTCTTGGGTTTCGTCATCATAATAAGCACCAATCCCACTACACTGAATTCCCAAATAATTACTAATTAAATAAAGCCTCTGTCCGAGAAAACCAGCTATTTGCATAGCAGTTTGATAGTTTAAATAATCTGACACAAAAAATAAAGTTACAGCGCTATCTTTAGCAATAGCTTGATTAATACATAAGTAACCTGTCTTTTCACTAAAGTTACCCGCTTTAACCAGATACGTACCTTTATATAATCCAGGTGTCATTCCCTCTACTCGATGCACCACTAAGTAAATTTCTATTTCTTCATAATTTTCTGTCGGTATTGACTGCTGAAGTTGTTGTACTACATATAAATAATCTTCTTGAGAAATAGACTCTTTCCGGAAACGTCTAATAGAACGTCTATTCCAAACTGTTTGAGAAAATTTATCCTTGTCGAAGTTAAATTGAGGATACTCTAATTTCTGCTGACGACTATTTTGTAGAGCAGTTGCTTGATAGGCATCTTCAATAAATTGATTAGATTCAAAATAATCAGTACCACAGACAAAAGGAACTTTCAGCCTTAAACGTCTAATTTCCTTGTCTTGTATTTCTCCTGACACCGCACAAGCCGTGATAAACTCCTTATTCTCGAATCCCAAATCGGAATTGAGAGTAAGTTTATCAAAATCGAAAATTAGTTGTATATCTCGGTTGTGGAGAAAAGCTGAAGCTGCGATCGCACCTAAATGGTGTCCGCTATCTAAGAAGCAATATCTTATGCTTCTATTTTGATATTTCCAGCTAGACCTATAATAAACACAACTAATTAAAAAGATGAATCCGTTGATACATTTACCCGGTATAATATAATTCTCCAATCCATCATTAATTAATTCATAGATGAGAGTTAGACAATTATTCTCAACTTCTAGATGGTATATACCATTGACTATTCCCTCAATCCCACGAACCTGTACGTAAACTTCCGTAGGATACAGAGCGCCTGCTGATGGATTCACCCGCAGTTTATAAGGGCCATCTTTATATACTTTTTCTAGTGTTATCGCACTGGTTAATGAGATAAAACCATGAACAGGATTATTGAGATTTAATTTCACTCTCCGATAAAACTTGGGATAAACTTTAAATGAAGATGGCTGTGTTGAACCATCTACATAATTTGGATCAAGTTGTACCGATAAGTAAGAATGCTTGGTAGCGTCATGATAAGTTTTGCCCGATATTTGATTTTGTGGCATTTTTAAGTATCCTTAAAACTTCTACGTTACTAGCAAAATCTATCGCTTTATAATCGTCTAAGTTTTTTAAATATAAATTAGGATTATGTTGTAAAAGTAATTTGACAACTTCTGTCTTTCCGGCTGATGCTGCATACATTAAAACGGTTGCACCGTTATCATTTTGATTGTCAATGTTAATGTTTGCAGCCAACAGTAAATTAATTAAATCGTAGTGATTACCAAAACAAGCAAACCACAAAGCATTGTTGCGATCGCTATTTCGAGCATTGATATCCACACCTGTATCAACTAACTCTTTGACGACTGCATACACCCCTTCTCTTGTAGCTTTCATCAAAGCTGTATCACCATTTTCACCCGGCTGATTTAAATCGCTAGGGTTATAGCCTTTTGCTATTAGCCATTTGGTTGTGACTTCACTCAAATCTTGTCTGTTTAATTGACTCATAATTATTTTTTCAACATCATACAATTAAGTATTCTCTAAGCAATTTTATGCTTGGAAAACTTAATGGTGGGCATTACCCACCATTACTTTAAAATCTTATACGAGTAGCTAAAGTATTGTTGTTTGCCAAAGCAACTTTGCTAGGTATTTAGAAGTTTGATAAGACGAAAAAACATTTCCCCACCTCCTACTCTCCGCCCTCATCCAGCAATTTGATTTTGATTTGCTTGAGTACTAAGTTAACTAGCAACAATTTAGCTTAGTTATATATTATCACTCTGATAAGTTTAAATCATGAATCATTTATAAAGATCCCTAGATATATCTAGGAAAAATATTTAAAAACAATTAAAATGCAGTATTTTTTATAATGTAATTTCATTATATAGACTAAGATAAGATAGAAGTTTTGCGTAAATAGTAAATTTTTGCGTAAGTTTTACTAGCTTTAATAATGGTCTTAAGCACATTGTCTAGCTCAAATTTGATGCTATATTTACATTGAATCTTATATTTAATAAAACTGACTTATGATCCTGAAATTTACTTTATAGATGTGAGAGTTATTAAGAAATTTAAAACATTTTCTTTTTTCAAGCCAAATTTGCTAGCTTGTTTAAGTATAAATAAGTAAAAACAGAAGGAACATGGAAATTAGCGCTCGTAATTCTCTCAAAGGTACTGTAAAAAAAGTTGTACCTGGAACAGTTAATACTGAGATAACTTTAGAAGTGGCACCAGGAGTAGAATTAGTGTCAATAATCACAAAATCATCGGCGGAAAAGCTGGGACTTACAGAAGGCAAGGAGGCTTATGCCGTGATTAAATCATCAGATGTGATAGTTGCTGTTGATTAAAAAATGAGCAAGTTGCTTTTTCTTGAAAGCGGCTTTGTCTGTAATACCAAATTGTGTTCATCTCTATAAATTTAGTGACCTCACTCCTGGAATTAATTGGAAAAGGAGTGAGGTCAATGTAATTCGTAATTAGTAGTTGTAATCAGTGCTTGTTTTGTATCTTTTTAATGGAGAAAACATTTGAATTATAAATTAGGGATTGTGAAGGGAAGAAGGAAGTATATTATCATCCTTCATCCTTCATCTTTTGTTTAGTCACTAAAGGTAGCAACCAAAGTAATGATTTAGACGAGATACGCTTCTTGATGAGTCTTAATTGTGCAATTAGAACGAGGATAAGTTACACAAAGTAAAGCGTATCCTTTAGAAACTTGATCGTCATCTAAAAAGTTTTGATCATCTTGATTAACTTCACCTTCAACAACCTTGCCTACACAGCTAGAGCAAGATCCTGCATGACATGAAAAAGGCAATTCAATACCATGTTCTTCTGCTGCTTCCAAGATGGTAGTCTCTTCGTCAACTTCAATTGTGGCGTCGATGTCTTCTTTTTTGTTGATTAGTCTAACTTGGTAGGTAGCCATTTTCAGATTCTCCTCAAACGTTATACAGTTGGTTTAATTTCCGAAGTTTTTGAGCAACCTATCCTACTTTTTGCTTCTTTTCTTCTTAAAGAGATGCTAAGTTTAGTCAGCTTCTCTATAAGGGGTAAGAAATGCAACGCGAACTAGAAGCTACCTCAAGGCATTGAAACTCTGCGGAAGATGTCTATTTGGGATTTGGGTGCTAACGGAATGATGTTAGCTGCAAGGTACACCAGTAGGCGTACAGTCGCCTGTTTTGAAGGACTTTCCACAACCGCAAGTATCAGTTGCATTGGGGTTGATGAATTTAAAACCGCTTTCCATCACTCCCTCAACGAAGTCAACGATAACTCCGTCTAATAACGGCGCACTTTTGGCATCAACGTAAACCAGCACTTTGCCTTGCTGACTTACCAAATCATCTGGTTGAGGCTTGCTGGTGATATCGATCGCATATTCATAGCCACTGCAACCACCATCTTTTACAGAGATGCGGACACCTTTTGTTGCGCCATCAGCGTCGGATGCTGAACCTTTGATGAATGCTCGCAAATGAAATTCTGCTTTTTCTGATAAGATAACGGCCATTAAGTCTCCTGATTTGTAGCGATTAGTTATTCTGATTTCAGGTGTAGGTTGTCAGTTGTCCTTTGTTATTCACTAATGACCAATGACAAAATTAAGTATTTTGTGCAATACCTGTGGCTGTAGGTTCCATCGAATTGGATTGCGCGTGTCTCCAAGGCGCACTATTACCGCATACTGGACAAGAGCGATCGCGGTGAGAACGGCGTTTAGCAAATTCCATCCGATTTAGGTCGATTGTCAGCAATTGCGACAATAGAGGCTGACTAAACCCGGTGATCAGCTTGATAGCTTCCAGTGCTGTTAAACAAGCTAGGGTTCCAGAAACAGCGCCTAGAACTGAAAAGCCGCGCTGATCCCACTCAGGCTTTTCTGGAAACAGACAAGACAAGCAAGGAGTCACACCAGGAATAATCGTCGTCAGGTAAGCCTCCATCCCATTCATTGCGGCTTCCACCATTGGCTTACGCGATCGCACACAGGCTTCATTTAACAAATTGCGCTCTGTAAAATTGTGGGCACAATCAAGAGCCATATCAGCAGATTGCACTAACGAATCTACATTTTCCGGGGTGATGTAATCATGAACAGCTTCCACTTGGACATCAGGATTAATCGCATCCAGAGTTTCTTTAGCTTTGAATACCCTTGGCTTACCTACCCAATCATCAGTCATGAGAACCTGACGATTCATATCATCTAGCCGTAAGTCACCACCCCGGACTAGGATTAGCCGCCCAACGCCCGCTACTGCTAAGTAAAGCGCCGCCGTACCGCCTAATCCCCCCACACCTGTAACCAAAACTGTCGCTGACTTCAGGCGTTTCTGTGCTGTTTCGCCAAAATTCGGAAGCATCATTTGGCGACGATAGCGTTCTAATTCGGTAGGCGTTAGGTTAACCAATTTATACCTCCTAATCAGAAGTGATTTCTGTCAGTGTGACTACATTTTTCGGCTTGTCGTTAAACACTTTGAACAGCTTTTGTTCGTAAGCTGTCGATTCGATAAATACTTGATAGGCTTTTTGCAAAGCCAAAGAATATTGATTTAGTTTCTCTTCTTGACTCAAATCAGGAGAATTCTCATCAATTTCGTGCATATATTGAGAAAACTTTTTCAGAATATGTAGACGATTTACATTCACAACTTCTAAATCGTAGGACATATTAAAGAATTGAAAAAATTCTTCTGCATCTACGAGCTTCTTGAATTCATCAATAGTTCCAGTCACGTCGCTTCGCTCCGAATTCAAAAGTCAAAAGTCAAAAGTCAAAATTAACAATCCCCATGATTTTAGGGCTTGTATCTTTTTCCTCTTAGGTCATTTAGCATTTTCCAATTGTTTTAGATGTTGCTTAAGTTCATCTAACTGGCGATAGATTTCATAAGTTGCGGCGGCAACATCCATAAGTTGGTTGTAATCTGTTGGCAGACCTTCAGCTAAATCATGCAGATCCATTTTCATTTGACCTGCTTTGCTGTTAAGCCGTCTGATTTGTCCTTGTAGTTCCTCAATTGTCATTTGTCATTTGTCCTTTGTCCTTTGTCTTTTGTCATTAGTCATTTATCTTTTACCAATGACCAATGACCAATGACTAATGACTACTTAAACTTTGCCAACTTCAGGAAAGCGCTTCGCCAAATCAAGACCTTTTTTGACGTAGTTTTCTCCCTCTTCTGCTAATTTCTCTAGCGAGTCAAAGCCAAAGCGATGAGCATCTCGCAGGGTTTTCACAGTTAGCAAAAGACGACCAGAAAAAACTAGCGCCCAGCCAAATCCTTCATGGCTCAAATCAACTACAACCTGGGATATCAAACCTGTTTCTTGTTCAATTCCAGCCGCTACAGCTCGAAAAAATGCCATAATCCGGGCTTGAGTTACCGCATCAACTTCGCCCTCAACGGAGATTTCCCGTTTCTTTTGTTTGGTAACAATAAAAGGTTTGAGAATCAACTCATCCGACCAAGTACGATAAACTCCATAGCTATCTTGACCACGGATTTGTTTGATTAATACCTTAAGAAAAGGTGAGTTCAAGACTTCTGTTGTAGCGGTTCCGTTAACACTATTATTTGCGGTCATACTGTTGCTTCGTCTTCAATTTCATCAGCAAAGTTTGTGGTTTTTGGCTGTAAAGCTTTACGCAACCAAGGTGGAGGATTACCTTTGAGGGTTTTGACTAACTTATTTAGAACTTCACTAATTTCTTCTTCTTCCGATCGCGCCTTCACTGGGGTGACACCTTTCTTGATTAACCGAGCGGCGGCACTACCACCAATTGCTGTTACGTAAATAATCGTACAGTCGCCTATTGCCTCAAGTTTTGGGGTGATTTTATCTTCATTCCCATCTTCTTTGAGTTCGCCTTCAAAGGTGAGGGTTTCTACGAAGTGGTATCCTTCATCGGTAATTTCGTAAACATCAATCATTTTTGCCCATCCGAAGTGAGCATTAATATGAACTCGGTCACTCGTCGTGAAGGCTATTTTCATTGTAATTCTCCTCTCTAAAGTTTTGAATTTTGAATTGGGAAGAAGGAATTCAGGAGTCAGGATTCAGAATTCAGGAATAAGAACTAAATCTGCATATTTAGTGTTTTTCCCTACGAAAACGTTCAGGGCAAACAATCAGTGACAGGTTTTACTCTTTCTGAAAAGCATTCTGAATTCTGGATTCTGACTTCTGAATTCTTGAAGAAGAATTCAAAACTCTGCGCTCACAGTTCCGAACTCTTGGAACTGTTTAACTCTCGCTTCTTCTGCCTCTAAAAACAGGTTGCCGATGCCAAATAAAAGTTCCATTGTGCCTCGATAGCCAACTTTGGTAAATTGACCATTACCTAAGCGGTCATAAATGGGCAATCCTAAACGATAAAGAGGAATCGAAAGGCGTTTTGCGATCGCACCCACATTGGAGTTACCAATCAGCAAATCAGAACCGCCCGCTAGACTCTCAAAGTCTTCTAAGTCGCCGATGGTAATACTTTTAACCGGGAGTTTTTCTAAGAGGTGCGATCGCGTGGTTGTCACCGCCGCATGAATTTGTGCTCCCATCGATTGCAGGAAATGCACGGTTGACCACAACAAATCTGGTTCTAGTGCGAGGGAAACTCGTTTTGCACCGAAGTAAAAGTGAGTATCCAACATCGCATCTTGCAACTGACGACGTTGGCGGCGGTATTTTTCAGGTACGCTATTACCGCTCAGAATCGCCAATGCTTGAATAAACTCATCTACTGGTTCTAATCCAGTTAGTTCGCCAAACACTTCGTAAGGTGTGCCAAAGCGTTCTTCGAGAATCTTGGCAGCCCCCCGCATACTTTCACCCAATGCCAGGGTAAAGGCAGAACTACCGACTTCTCGTAGCTGTTTTAAGGTAGTCCCACTGACTGTAACCGCACTATAATTATCCTCTAAATGTCCATCTAGAGAAGCACCAAGATCAGGTACAAAGATCGGCACTAATCCAAAAGATGTGACTATCTCTTTGATTTCCTGTACATCCCCAGGTGTGAAAGCAGAACCCGCCAAAATGGTGACTTGTTCAGTTCTGAGTCCACCTGGGCGAGGAATTTCCTGAACGATGCTTTCTACAGCGACAGCAAAGCCATCTTGCAACGCACCTTTAAAATCTGGGGTGGGTGCAAAAACGATCGCTAAATCATTTAATTCGGGATGGCGATCGCGGATTTCCTTAAGAAAACCTTCAATGTCATCACCTCTGGTTTCCGTTAACCCAGTACTACATAAACCAATAATTTCTGGGTTAGCTTTTTCTACCAGAGTCAGAATTGCTTGCTCCACATTCTCTTCACCACCCAAAATAGTAGTGACTTCCGTCATCGCCGTCGTAGCAAGGGGAATCGCTTCCCGGAAATGCCGCACCAGGACAACTTTAGCGAAAGCAGTACAACCTTGAGAACCGTGGAATAAGGGCATTGTCCCTTTCAATCCCAAAAAGGCTAAGGTTGCGCCCAAAGCTTGACTTTGCTTGAGGGGATTAACTGTCAGTGCTTTGTTAGAAGCGGTAACGATCGCCATTAAACTTCTTCCTCTTCTTCCCAAGGAGCGGGTTTGCGTATTTGTTCCCAAATCGGGCTATACAAAGCTTCGTACAGTTCCCGCGCCATCTCAATCATCCCCACATAACCTGCATAAGGATGGTGGCGTTCTTGGTTGATATCAAGGAAAGGAATCCGAGCTTTCAAAGCTGTGTATTGGTTACGTCCACCAGCAATCAGCATATCTGCTTTGGTGTTTTTAACCAGTTGTAACAATTCTTGAGCGTTGCCTTTCTCTAGCATGATGCCATCGTTGCCAATCAACTTCTTGATTTTGGCTTTATCTTCTTCAGTACTTTTCCGAGTACTGGTAGCAACAACTTCAATACCTAAGTCTCTAGCAGCCGAAATAATCGACCAACTCTTAACACCACCAGTATACAAAACAACCCGCTTACCTTTGAGTCGAGCGCGATAAGGAGCCAATGCCAAATCTAAAGCAGCCGTTTCTTCTGCAATTAGTTTTTCTGTCCGCTCCTGTAAATCAGCGTCACCTAATTTAGCGGCGATGTTTCGCAGACAGCGATTCATATCATCAATGCCGTAGAAAGACTCTTCAATGTAAGGGATGTTGTAACGCTCCTCCATCTTTCTCGCCATATTGAGCAGCGCTCGCGAGCAGATCATGACGTTGAGCTTGGCGCGGTGGGCGTAGCGAATTTCATTGTAGCGAGCATCGCCCGTAATTTTAGACAAAATACGGATGCCTAATTTTTCTAACAGTGGTGTTACTCCCCACATTTCCCCGGCGATGTTGTATTCACCGATTAAGTTAATATCATAGGGCGTTGTATGTTCCGGTTCTGCTGTGCCGACAACATATTCTAATAAAGATTCACCGCCAAAACGGTTGCCTAGATTTTTACTGCCAATGAATCCTGGTGCAATGACGGGAACAACAGGAATACCAATTTTCTCAGCCGCCGCTTTGCAGACAGCATCCATATCATCGCCAATTAAGGCTGTAACGCAAGTGGCATAGACGAATACTGCTGCTGGTTGGTAGCGCTCGTGAAGTTCCAGAATCGCTTTGTAGAGTTTCTTTTCGCCACCGAAGATGACATCATTTTCACCCAAGTCAGTGGTAAAGCCCATTTTGTAGAGTTGCGGGCCAGACGACAGACTACCACGACTACCCCAGGAATTACCAGCACAGGCGATCGGCCCGTGGACTAGATGCGCTGCATCTGCGATCGGCACTAGAGCAATCATTGCACCATCAAAGGCACAGCCCCCTTGAGCCGCGCCAGGTTGTGCCTGTTGAGCGCATGATTTATTTTTCTTTTCTGCTTGTTTGTGCTGATTATGCTCGCATCCTGTCTCAGTCAGCAGCTCGTTGATTTTACCTTGGGTGCTTTTCATCTCTCTTCTCTTAATTGTTAATTGTCCTTTGTCATTTGTTCTTTGTCATTTGTTCTTTGTCCTTTGAATAACTAACAACTAATGACTAATGACTAATGACTAATGACCAATGACCAATAACCAATGACCAATGACCAATGACTAATGACTAACAAATGTATTTTGTGACATCCTCTCCACAGACATCGGTCAGGTAAGATAGAGCGCGGAAACGCAATCCTACAAATTCGTCATATAAAGGATTGAGTTTACATAGTGGTGGAATATCAATACACTTCCCAAATAATTTAATTTGTCGCTCAAAGGGACAACAACAAGGAATTGTTTGGCAAATTAGATGAGCGATGCGATTATTTTTAACCTGAATTCCATCCACTACACCACGCAACGGATTCAGAAGATTGTTAAACCATCCTCGTTTTTTCTGGTTAGGTGGATGGTAATTAGGATGAGGATGAGTGTGAGTATGTTCGTGAGTGTGATTGATGGTTTCCATCTATATATACCTTGGGTAAATGCTATCAAGAAAAAGGGGAGTTGGGGATGGGGGATTGGGCATTGGGCATTGGGTTTGGATATTTCCCTATTCCCTATTCCCTACTCCCTATTCCCCTTCTTCACCCTTTAATTAACACGTTGTGTTTCTACGCAATTTCTAACGAATCAAGTCGTAGGAAATATCTGTCTTAGAAGGAATGTTGGTGTTGCGATCGATTTCTTCAAACAGGGTGTTTACAGTCCAGTTGAGGAGGTTGATCACACCTTGATAACCAATGGTGGAGTAACGGTGTAAGTGGTGGCGATCCATGATGGGGTAGCCGATTCTCACAAGGGGAATCTTGGTGTCGCGCCACAGGTACTTACCGTAGGTGTTACCAACTAAGAAGTCTACTGGTTCTGTGAACAACAATGAACGCATGTGCCACAAGTCCTTACCAGGCCAAACAGTTGCATGTTGACCGAAGGGGCTAGAAGCAAGCAGTTCTTTCATTTCTGCTTCAAATACTTCATTGCTGTTGTGAACCAAGATATGCACAGGTTCAGCACCCATTTCTAGCATAAAGCCAACTACGCTATATACTAAATCTGGTTCGCCGTAGATAGCGAAGCGCTTGCCGTGAATCCATGAGTGGGAATCAGTCATGGCATCAACTGCCTGACCGCGTTCAATTTCCAATTGTTCGGGAATGGGGATACCACTCAATTCGCTGAGTTTCATCAAGAACTCATCAGTACCCTTAATGCCCCAAGGACGGGAAACTGAGGTTGGTTGCTTCCATTCTTTTTCGATGTACTCGCGGGTTTTGGGTGTAGAGTGTGCTTGCAGAGCGATCGTAGCTTTCGAATTGATTGAATCTGCTGCATCTTCTAACTTTGTACCACCTGGGTACATATCGAATTCACCTGTGTTTGGTGAATCCAAGTAGTCGCTATTGTCGGCTAAAATTGTGTAGTCAAAGCCGAACAAAGAAGCAATCCGCTTGATTTCGCGGTTGTTGCCTACGTAGGTGTCAAAACCTGGGATGAAGTTGATTTTACCATTGCTGGTTTCTTTCTTATGACCTGCGGTCAAGTTAGAAAGAATTCCCTTCATCATGTTGTCGTAACCAGTGATGTGGGAACCGACAAAGCTAGGGGTATGAGCGTAGGGTACTGGAAAATCTTGAGGAACTGAACCTGCACTCTTAGCGTTGTTGATGAAAGCTTGTAAGTCATCACCGATTACTTCTGCCATACAGGTGGTGCAGACAGCGATCATCTTGGGCTTGTACAGTTGGTAAGAGTTCGCCAAGCCGTCGATCATGTTTTGCAGACCACCAAACACGGCTGCATCTTCAGTCATTGAAGAAGATACACCAGAGAATGGTTCTTTGTAGTGACGGGTTAAGTGGGTGCGGAAGTAAGCAACGCAACCTTGAGAACCTTGAACGAAAGGTAGAGTACCTTCAAAACCAACAGCAGCAAAGATTGCTCCTAGTGGTTGACAACCTTTAGCAGGGTTAACGGTTAAAGCTTCACGAGCGAAGTTCTTTTCACGATAATCCCAACCCTTTGTCCACTCTGCAACCCGTTGTACTTCTTCGGCTTCGTGACCGTTTTCAAACTGCTTTTTGTTTTCAAATAGCTGTTGGTACTCAGGCTGGTGGAATAACTCGACGTGATCTTGAATTTTTTCTGGATTCTGAGGCATTTTCGGATCTCCAAGCTTACTGAATTCTTTACTAATCGAGAAATGAAGATTTAAGGCGGAGTGGGAATATGATTCAAAATTCAAAATGCAAAAATCAAAATAAATTTTTAATCTTTCAATTTTGAATTTTGGATTCCCAACTCCCACCTGGGGTTTTAGCCCCAGGTTATCCTTACTTATCTCTCTCTCCCATTTCCCTAAACGGCAGCCTTAGCCTTAGCTTCAGCCTTCTTAGCCTTAGCTGCTTCATTCCAAGGAGCGCCAATTAATCCCCAGGTTGGGCTGTTGAGTGCCAAGTCCATATCGCGTGCGAAGATGGCGAAGCCGTCATAACCGTGATAAGGGCCGGAGTAATCCTTTTTGTGGTTTAATTTTTTTCAACAGCCTAATGTTTGCAATAAACAGTGTCAGCGATAAACATTGTTCGCTGATAACACATTTATTTTTAGGCTAAATATAGGCTAAAAATACAGCATAACTAGGTTCAGAACTCACGCATCATCTAAATGTTGTCCTGAACCAAGGCGATTAAAAAATCGCCTGTTTTTTTGCTCATCTCTGCAAGCACAGCAGCAAAAAGAACACATGAGAACGAAAGTACTACTAGAATTAGAGAAAGTTAATCTGCGTTTGAAGTCTGCAAAGGCAAAGGTGACAATTAGAGAATCGAATGGAAGTCTGCAATTACGGGCGACGTTGCCAATTAAACCGGGAGACAAGGACAGCAACGGTACTGGGAGAAAGCAATACAATCTCAGTTTGAATATTCCCGCTAACTTGGATGGACTCAAGACGGCTGAGGAAGAAGCATACGAATTAGGGAAGTTAATCGCTCGTAAAACTTTTGAGTGGAATGATAAATATTTAGGTAATGAGTCGATTAAAAAAGAATTTAAAACTATAGGAGAATTACTCGAACAATTTGAAGAAGAGTATTTTAAGACTCATAAACGAACTACTAAAAGTCAACATACTTTTTTTTATTATTTTTCCCGAACTAAACGATTTACGAATCCTAAAGATTTAGCGATCGCTGAAAATTTGATAAGTTCCATTGAACAAATCGATAAGGAGTGGGCTAAATATAATGCAGCTAGAGCTATATCGGCATTTTGTATGACATTTAAAATCGAAATCGATTTATCTAAATATTCAAAGATGCCTGAGAATAGTTCCCGCAACATTCCTACAGATGCGGAAATAGCTGATGGAATTCTCAAGTTTGAAGATTATTTGCATAACAGAGGTAATCAAGTAAATCAAAATGTTCAAGATAGCTGGCAACTTTGGCGCTGGACGTATGGAATGTTAGCAGTTTTTGGTTTACGTCCACGGGAACTTTTTATTAATCCTGATATTGATTGGTGGTTGAGTGCAGAAAATACAGATTTGACATGGAAAGTTGATAAAGATTGTAAGACTGGTGAGAGAGAAGCATTGCCATTATATATGCAATGGATTGATGATTTTGATTTGAGAAATCCGAAATATTTAGAGATGTTAAGGGGTGCGATCGCTAAAAAAGATAACACCAATCACGCAGAGATAACGGCGTTAACACAGCGAGTTAGCTGGTGGTTTCGCAAGATAGGATTAGATTTTAAACCTTATGATTTACGCCACGCTTGGGCAATTCGGGCGCATATTCTGGGAATACCAATTAAAGCGGCGGCGGATAATTTGGGGCATAGTGTGCAAGTTCATACCCAAACTTATCAGCGTTGGTTTTCGCTAGATATGCGGAAGTTGGCGATTAATCAGGCTTTGAGCAAGAGAAATGAAGTTGAGTTGATTAAGGAAGAGAATGTTAAGTTGAGGATGGAGAATGAGAAATTGAGGTTGGAGATTGAGAAGTTAAAGATAGAGTTAGTTTATAACCGGAGTTAAATTTTTTCATAAAAATAGATGTGGTACATTGTGCAAGTGATTAAAGTAGCCTAGCACCTACTAATTATCTTTCCCACCTTCAAGTTGATATCCTTTACTAGTGCCTAAAAGCTTTTGAGTTTTATAGTTTCCTGCTTGAAGTATTTCTCCATTCAGTTCAACTCCACGTTCGCCTACAAGTAAGCCATTGAGGTCTTCAGCTATAAGAATAGCTGACTTTTCAATACTTTCATTTAGCTCATCTACTTCAAGTCCTGCTTCCTGTAATTTTTCCCTCAATTTAAGAATTGATTCTATTGCTTCAGTCTTGCGAGGAATTGATTCAATCTTCCCTTCGGTAGTTGTGTTTCTATACAAAAAACCAATTGTATCTTTGATCAAATCGGAAATAATCTGTATAACTTTAGGTTCTCCAAATATTTTTACGAATAAACTTCCTGACTCTATTTTCGCAATTCTGAGTGGAAAATCACTTTCAGATATGTGTAGAAGAAAGCAAAGTTCTGAATAAATTTTTTGTAGAATTTCTAATTTCGTTATAAAATCATTATATGTATATTCTGAATGCAATAAAAGTGAAAAGCAACCTAAAGAACTATCGTGTTCATAATTATTTTTAAGATTTATTTCAATCAAATTAGTTACATCTTCAATACTTTTTAATGAGTGGAACATATTTGTTCCTGAGTTAACTAATTCCACAGTTGAAGAATATGAGTAATCTTGAATAAATTTCTGGTATACATCTTCAAATTCTGTAATTTGAGAATTAATATTATTAATAAAAACGTTTTCTTGATTTAAATTTTGTTGTAAAAAACTAAAAACTGTTTTTAACCTACCGATGGAGAGAAAAAATAACTTAGGTTGTATTAAGGCTTTTATATCTGATTTGCAAGTATTTATCTGATTTCTATAATTAGTTAAATTTTGACTATTAGCGTTTGCATCTATTTTAGTATCTAAGAGATTGACCATTGAATTATTCATTATAATTCTGCAATTGTCTAACATAGCTAAACAATCCATAAATACCTTGTTGTCTGCACTTTGTAAAACTTCACGTAAAGTCTCAAGCTATTCTATTATCTGAAAGGATTGCATATCAAGTCTTTATTTATAAGTTTGTCTACACAAGCAATTTAGTTGCCTATCCTACTATAATGCGATCGCATCCGTAGTGTAGCGTGCGTTGCCGCAAATCGCAATGCACCTTTATCGTATCAGCAGGCGATCGCACCCCTCCCAAAGCATACATCTTCACAAAGTTGATTTACTCAAAAACAACGCCGCGATAAATTTCTGCCATCGATAATGCGATCGCAACTGAATTTAAAGAAATAGATACCTCTAAGCTGCTAAAATCACTAAGCAACCAACCTTCAGCTTGTTTACTGTAGCGTTCCACAAAAGGTTCATCTTGCTCGACTAATAAATATTCGCTAAAACTCGGAATTGATCGGTACATCCGAAATTTACTTTGGCGATCGTAATCTGCGGTGGAAGGAGATAGAACTTCAACAATCAGCGTGGGATTTAAGACTTCATCTAAACGTTCAGCATTTAATTGCGGTTCACCGTCAAAAACCATTACATCTGGGTATACTCCGCGTCGATGTTCGGGAATCCACAGCCGTAAATCGCTGTTAATTGGCTCGAATTGAGTATCACGCATCACAGTACTAAAGTAGGTCAGAATGTTCCGACCAATGCGGCTGTGTTTAAGGGTTCCTCCAGGCATGGGTACAATTTCTCCATCTCGGTATTCGCTGCGTCCTTCGGCTTTTTCTTCGATCGCACGATATTCATCCAAGCTGTAGCGGCGCGAGATGGTAGAAATCATAGGTCGTAAGCGATCGCATTGGCTATCAAACAACAATATTATTTTGTCACAAATTTGATTGTGAGGGGATATCTTCTCTTTTCTACGAGATGCTGCGCGATCGCCTTCAAATTCTGCAAAGACGAATTTACACCTAATGCTGCTTGAGTGAGATCAACGATAGAATTTAGGCAAAGACTTTATCTTTCTGGTTAGCTATCTACGATGTCTGCAAGAGATAGGTTTCATGAACTGGTTAGAACTGCCCTTGAAAAGGAAGGGTGGATAATTACTCACGATCCATACCACATTGATTTGGGTTTTGTTGATTTTTATATCGATTTAGGTGCGGAACTGTTGCTAGCAGCGACAAAGGATGAAGAAAAGATTGCAGTTGAAATCAAAACATTTTTAGCAGCCTCAACAATTTCTGAGTTTCATACTGCAATTGGACAATTTATTAACTACCGCATTGCTTTGGAAGATGACGATCCAGAGTGGAGGTTATATTTGGCAGTTCCGCTCGACGTTTATAAGCGATTTTTCAGATATCCATTTATTCAAACGGTCATTGTCCGTAACAAAATTCCCCTTTTGGTGTATGACACAGAAAAACAGGAGATTGCAGAATGGATAAGCTAAATTTGTATCGTGAACTAATTCAGAAATTATTGACGGCGCGAGGAAAGTTGCGTTCTGAGAGTGATCCAATAGAAAGTCAAACCATTTTTGATACTACAAAAGACCACTATCAGCTTGTGCATGTGGGATGGAAGGATAGTAGTACCCGAATTTACGGCTGTGTGCTGCATGTAGATATTAAAGATGGAAAAATTTGGGTGCAGCATGATGGAACAGAGGATGCACTCGCAGATCAACTTGTGAGCGAGGGAGTGCCTAAGCAAGATATTGTGATAGCATATCATGCACCTCATGTACGGCAGTATACAGAGTTTGCTGTAGGCTAAACCTATTTAAAAAGCCTGTTTGCGATCGCTACTCGCAAACAGACTTGACTTTTTCACCTTTCTAATTAAGCTTGTTCCCAAAACTGACGTACATAATCAGGTAGCCAGCTAGCAATTTCCTGAATCCGTTCTTCGGAAAGTTCGTCTTTGGTGGCAGAAAACACTGCTTTAACCGCTTGCTCTCGCTCGACTGATCGCGGCATTCCACTTTCATTAGCAACTCGGAAGAGGAAGCGATCAGAATCGATCTTGAAGATGCCTGGGCCTTGCCAAGGTGGACGAACCCGGCTCAAAAATCTCACAAGTGGATTGCTATCTCTCCAGAGATCAGACACTTCAAACTGGAGTGCTTTTTCATCAGTAGGCACAGCCTCTGTATGCAGTTCTGCTTCTACGCGATCGCTAGCTTCTGTTGTCATTAAGTCGCGCATAACGCGAAACACAACTTCGGTAAAGTCTCTTGCATCATAGGGATCTGCAAATCCGGCTTTAACCTGGACTTTTTCTAAAAATGAGCGATGTTCGTCAGCGATCGCAGTTCGAGTATCTTCAATCTCTGTTGGATCAACTTCTGGAATATCTGTTCTAAAACTTTGATCTGGCATTGTTTTTTCTTCTAGTTATTAATTTTGAGTCTTTATGCTTACCTTATGTAAGGTCGCACAAATCAAAAACCCTTAGTATCATCCAGAAGTTTGAGATGGTATCTATTCTAAAGTTAGAAATTCATCTGATCTGTTCATAGCTGTAAAGTCATGGTTGAGGTGAGGAGAGCAATACTTCTGATGTTTGTACCCGTCTGTGTCGAAAACCAGTCAAAATAAATAAGTTGGTATAAAATCAGCCGAAACAAAGATGCTAGAAACAACAAACATCGAAATTAACACCTCCTATGTCAAAGTACCCAACGATGACTTAGAAATCGATGCTTACTTAGCTCAACCAGCACAAAACGGGACTTTTGGCGCGATTATAGTCTTTCCAGAAATTTTTGGAATCAATAGTAATATTCGAGATATTACAGAATTAATTGCCAAACAAGGATACGTGGCAATAGCTCCGACAATGTATCAACGTATTGCTCCCGGTTTTGAGGCTGATTTTAGCGCTGAAGATGTTGGGTTTAGCCCAGAAGCCTATCGCCTGGGCTTGGAATATTATCAACAAGTAAAATATCAAGAGATATTTAGCGATATTCAAGCTACCATTACCTACCTCAAAACTTTACCCAATGTAAAAAATAATGCAATTGGCGTCATTGGTTTCTGTTTTGGCGGTCATGTTGCTTATATGGCTGCAACTTTACCCGATATCAAAGCAACAGCTTCATTCTACGGTGGTGGGATTACTACTTCCAGTTATGGTGAAGAGACTCCAACTATTAATCGCACCTTGGAAATTAAAGGTACTATTTATGCATTTTTTGGTACAAGAGATGCATTAGTTTCGCAAGAGGAAAACGAGCAAATTGAGGCAGAATTAAATAAACAGAATATCAATCATCGTGTATTTCGATACGATGCAGGACACGGATTTTTTGCCGGATTCTTTAAAGACAAGTACCCATTTATAGAACAACACCCAAGTTACAATCCCGAAGCTGCTCCTGATGCTTGGCAACATGTTTTAGAACTGTTTCAGAATCACTTGTGAAACTGCGATCGCACTCTTGTTCAATAAGTGCGATCCTATTGCTTTTAAGCTTTTGAATTTTTCAGCAGCAATTGACAACCGCATAAAAACGGGTTTGGATTTTCTATGCGATTATCCGCAAGTACTTCAATAGTCAGCTTGCTGTGATAAATTAACTCGTCATAGTCCATCAATGCATTCCACTTGATTTTGCCAGTCGGGAAGCCTAACTGTGAACTAGCATCAAATATTAATTCTTGCCATTTCTGAAACTCTGGATCTTGCGATTTGCAGTAATCGAGAATGGCAATAAATGCACCAGGCTTGGTAACTCGTAGAATTTCCTTAAGAGCAAGAACTGGATCGTTAACGACACAGAAAGTAAATCCTGACGCTGCTGCATCAAAGCTATTATCAGGAAAATCAAGATTGCACATATCCGATACCTTAAAGGTGATGTTTGCGGATATGCGCTTTTTACGTGCTTCATCCATCATCTTCTCGGAAAGATCAACACCGACGACATGCACACCTTCAGGGTAGGCTGAAAGATTAAGACCTGTTCCTACCGCAGCATCTAGTACGGTTTGTCCTGGCTTAAGCTGCAAAGAAGCAATTAGAGGTTCGCGTTCAATGTGCCAGTAACGCTTCATAATTGCGTCATAATCCACTGCGCCTTGATCGTAGGTTTCGATCACCTGATTTATCTGCATAGGTTCCTGAACAAATATAACTACTGATTTTTAATTTCTTAATATACGTATAATAAAATACTTAAACTTGATTGACTACCGTAATAATAGCTAGATAATTTGGCAATTCCAAATTAGTATTAAGTTAAACTACTCCATGAACTTTTAGCTGGAGAGGAACTTGAATGATAAACTCGGTTCCTTCTCCAGGATTTGAAAAGCACTCCAGTTTGCCGCCATGTTTTTCTGTAATAATTTGGTAGCTGATAGACATACCCATTCCAGTTCCTTTGCCAATGGGTTTGGTAGTGAAAAAGGGATCGAATATTCGTTGCTGAAATTCTTTGGAAATACCGACTCCGTTATCAGCGATCGCTACTTCTACCCAGGTTAAGTTAACTACCGATGTGCGAATCCTAATTTGACTAGGATTGTCTTCAATCTCTTGATAAGTACGCTTGACATTGCTTTCTTCTAAAGCATCAATCGCATTTACTAAAATATTCATGAACACCTGATTGAGTTGTCCGGCATAGCATTCTATTAAAGGTACATTGCCATAGTCTTTGATCACTTCAATTTCAGGTTGTTCTGGTTTAGCTTTGAGACGGTGTTGCAAAATCATCAAGGTACTGTCGATGCCCTCATGAATATCGACCCTTTTAAATTCTGCTTCATCGGTGCGAGAGAAATTCCGCAGTGACAGTACAATTTGGCGAATCCGCTCAGTACCCACTTTCATAGAAGACAACATTTTTGGCAAGTCTGACTGCAAAAACTCCAGATCCATATCTTCAATAGCAATTTGAATTTCAGAAGCAGGATTAGAATCATATTGCTGATACAACTGCACAAGTGCTAATAAATCCTGAGTATATTCCTGCACATGAGTAAGGTTGCCATGAATAAAGTTGACTGGGTTATTAATTTCGTGTGCAACTCCAGCAACTAGTTGTCCGAGACTAGACATCTTTTCACTTTGAATCACTTGAGATTGAGTGCGCTGCAATTCCCTTAATGCATTTTTGAGTTCAATAGTACGTTCTTCTACCCGATCTTCTAGTTCTTCCTTATTTTTCTCTAGGGCAGTAAACGATTCGTGTAATTGCCCTGCCATGTAGTTGAAAGAGTTAGACAAGATATTAAGTTCTTGAATGTTGCTAGTTTCTACTGTCTGATCTAAATTGCCAGATGCCATTGCCTCACTTGCCCAACTCAGGCGCAGAATCGGGCGTACAATCCAATGAGAGGTGAACACACCCATCATTGAGGCAATAACCAATGCGCCAAAACAAAGGGCGATCGTGGTTTGCGTGTTGGCATTAATTTGCGCCATAAATGCGTTTTCTGGCACACTAACGACTACCAGCCAATCCAAGCCAAACTTGTCACGCCAAGGTGCAACATCGACAAAATGCCGTTTTCCTTGCACCTCAAGCTGAAAATCTGTGTCTTTAGTGATGGACTTAAACCCGTTGAAGGTTTGGAGGTGTCTGGCGATGTTCTGTATCATTGGATTGGGGCTGTTAATCGCCCGCAATCTCTGCACTTTTTGATTAACGAGGGTAAATGGTTTCTCTGTACCAGAACTGGCAACTAATGTGCCATCGCGCTCTAAAAGGAATACTTGTCCAGACTTACTAACATCTAAACTGCGTAAAAAATCGCTGAGTTTCAACAGATGAATATCCGTAGCAATCATTCCCAGCAAGCGATTTTGCGAATCATAGATGGGACGACTAGCAGAGGCAGCAATGTAGGGGCCTGTTGGGAAATTTGCAGTATAAATCTTTGCCCAAATAGGTTTACTTGCGGCGATGGGTTGGGTATACCAAGATTCCTTAGAATTTTCCCAATCCCACCTAGCATTGACCTGAGTTCGATTACCTTGATTATCGGTAGCGTAGGTGTAAGTATTATTTGGAGGCTTGGCAGTCCAATCATCAATGGTAATTGTCTTGCCATCATAACGAGCAGCACCTAATCCCTCACCCGTAGTTAGTCCCATGCCAATATAAGTCAGGTCATACAGGCGGATCTGATCCCAGAAATACTTGCCAAGGGTTTTGCGATCGCGTATATCTAATATTCCCCTATGGATAGCATCTGCATTGATCTGATTAAGGGTTTGCGGAATGGAAAGATGAGACTTTAAATGCTCATCCACTACCTCGCTAGTACGATCTATCAACTGCTCTGCCAAGTGGTTAACTGCTCTTTGTCCATTTTTAAAGGACAAATAACCTACTAAACTTACTGCTGCAAAAATCTGAATAAGGAAGGGAACAACAAGAACAATCTGTAATGGAAACGCTTTACCTTTGCTATAATAATGAGGTTTCATTGGCAACTAGAAGTTGAGTTTAATCTGATTTACTTCTATAGTTCCCAAGATGCCCACATACTCACCTTTGTTTAGATTTTTTTGTCAAGCTGTAGGGTGCATTGCGCTTTAGCGAATACTAACGGATAAATATTTTGATAAAACAGCGATGTCTACAACGAGCTATGACGCTCCTGCGTCGCTAACGCTACGCTATCGGCGTCGCAATTATTTAGGTTTGACAAAATTTTCAGTACTACGGCACATCTTAACTTGTCGCTACAGTTGTTTTTCCATTCTTGCCTTCCACACTAGCAACAAATGACGGTTGCTCCGCGTTAGGAGTTTGCGATTGGCCTCGCAGTCCCTTACGACGCTGGCTTTTAGGAACTCCTCCTGCCATGCCATACTCTACACTGCTTTTGCCATATCGAGTTCCAACTGCCATTAACATGTGTTCTGTCATATCTCCCAACTTATCTTCTGTTTCCAGCATTTCATGATACAACTTATCTAAGCTGGAAAGGGCGCTGTTGTAAGCATTTTCTTTAGATCGCATCGTTTCGATCAGGGTTGAAAAAGCAGGTAAAGTAAGTCCATTGCCTAAATCTAAACTTGGATCAATTGAGTTTATGCTAGCGGCACGGCGCACTGCTCTTTCTAACACTACAGAAGTTCTTTTTCTACGAGCCATGATCTACACCTTGGAATCTAGTACGGTTAATATTCTTTACCTTAAAAGGCTTCCGTATAGATCAGCCTGAGAGAATTCTAGCAAATCTGCAATAGTTTTTGCTACATAAGAATAATGGCAGCAGATTGCGCGAACTACTTAAATGAGAAAGCAAACTGGGGTTTGAGAAAGTAAAAGCTGCTTTTGCTTGCGGAAAACACCGAAATGAGAAAGCAAACTGGGGTTTGAGAAAGTAAAAGTTGCTTTTGCTTACTAAATTCGACTTTATTCATATTTCTGAGCTGTAATGCTAATTTTGATCGTCTTGAACAAGAGGTAAGGAAGCAGAGAGCAGTTCTTGTTTTACTGGGGGGACAGGATTGAAAAGCTTTCCCCCCGCTTTGTTCCCTGCCTCTTCGTTGATGGCAGTGCGTAGGCATAGCCTGTCGTAGAAATCGCAGAAGAGGGTTTGTTTTAGTGTTTTACTTTCATCAGTATGCTGGCAGTATGAATGTGTAATTTCGTTCTTAATGGTGTCACTTCCTTTGGAACGAACGGAAAGTAAAAATAAAATCATGCTAAATAAAGCAACTCTCGAACATCGTTTAGCAAATTTTGAAATTGGAAAAATAGGCGCAACAAAAGTTATTAATACCAATAAATAAAATCTATATATTTTTATTGATAGGGTTATTGTCTTGAAAGAATTCTCAGCAAATATAGTCAGCTAACTAACTACAGGAGAACGCTCATGGCTGTATATTTAATCGCAGATGTTAAAGTTACTGATGAAGCCTGGATTCCAGAATACGCAGCAAATGTTCATGATATTGTACATAATCATGGCGGAAAATACCTTTCTCGCAGTGGCAATATTACGACTATTGAAGGCGAGGGGCTAGAAACAACGTTGGTTGCCTTGATGGAATTTCCTTCTATAGATGCAGTGGAAGCGTTTGTTAACGATCCAGCCTATGCAAAATATCGTAAAGCTAGACAGGATGGTAGTATCAGCAGATTTCATATAATTGACGACACTGATCTTGCAGGAAGCATACCCTATTTACCAAAAGGTTAATATCGTCGATTGTCCACTTTGATCAAAATATGGTTTTGATTGCATCGGGTAAAACACTCTACTAGTCTGTTAAGTTTAAATTGTTATAAGCAAGTTCGTACTAAGGATTAAAGTCCTTACTACAAACCCTCAAAACTAACTTAAACAAAGTACTACTTCGCTATCGGAAAATTTAAGACAACAAATCTACTAAAAAATTTCACTGTTTCTAATCCAGCCCTTGAACTAGGAGATGTAGTTTACATTGATTTGAGTGAACAGCTAATTTCTAATTTACACTAGCTTGCCTACATTTGACTGAAGCTCGGTTCTATGTGAACCGAGCATTTCTTGAGATTTTATTTGATAAGCGTTATGCGCCTTAGAGGATGTTTTAAAAGCCCCGGAAGTTACAATTTTATATTTCTGTCAGGGTTATTACAACGCCAAATTCATATTTTAGCTATGTACTAAGATGCAATGCTTTGCTAACCATGAGAGCAAAAAACCCTTTTAAAACATCATCTTCAACAAACGCAATTACTTTGTATATAAGGCAAAGTAATTTTACTTGCGAGTTAGGTTAAGTAGTTCTTTGGGAGAAGCAAGTAAGTCAATAGCCACAAAGTAAATTTGACCTTGAGGGTCGAGTAAAAATCGCCAAGCAATATTCATCCCAACATTACCCCCAAACCAAGGAGTTTCGACCGTACCAGTAATTTTGTGCTGTGTGTAATCATCTTCTATAGTTTCCGAAACGCCTTTGGTTGGCTTCATCACTAACCCTTGTCCCTCATCTCTTAGGTAAGCAGTGATTGCTTCTCGGCCAACAATTGGTTTTTGGAAAGGTGGTTGCAGCGCACCATTGTTAGCAAATAAAGCAACAGCAGCTTCAAAGTTATCTGCATTCATAGCTTCAATGTATTTCAGCACTGTGGGTTCTGTAACTCCCTCAATAGTAAATTGGGGACTTAGAGATGAACGTGGGAACTTAAAGTTTATGACTTCTGCCTGTTTATTATCAGCCAGAGACGGATCAAATCCCATATTTACTACAGTATTGCGTAGTACAGTAATTTGCTGACTCGAATCGATTTTTTGAACAGCTTCTAGCACTGCTTTAACTTGGGTTGACATTTGATAGCCAGCTGGCATAGGAGCGACTATACCCTGTTTCATCCACTCTCCTAACTGCCACCAGAATCCCAATTTGGCATTGACACCAAAGTATGCATAAGAACGGCTGATAGGAGTATCAGCATTACTTGCTAAATCTCTCATTAACTGTGTTTGTTGTTCATGAGACATCTGCTTAATTTCGTTGAATATACCTTCCATTAATTGGAGATTGGCTTTTCCAGGAGCAGCTGGAGTAATTGTACGACCTAGTTCAGCGTAGGCATACCAGAGAAATGCCAATTGATCGTCAACGTTGAGTTTAGCAAACATTGCCGTAGTGGCTGGAACAGCATCTGCCACTTGAGTGCTAGAAAAAATATTCCGTGCAGATTCGATAGTATAACTCATGCTTGTTACCTCAAATATTTATCTATTAAGTAGTTGTTTTCGGCTACATTTTGCAGTTTGAGGGATAAATCTAGGGCATTTTTCCTGGATGACACAATTATCCCTAGATATTCAAATTTGAATTATTATTCACTACTCTGGCATCATAGCTGGTAAACATTAACAAAAGACTAAGATTTATAAGAGATTTATCTGATGAATATCATTGAATGAAATGTATATCTACTGTTTTTTTTCAATTTATGGTCTAACAAAGGTAATTTTTTCAAAAGTATATCCTTCAAAAGGAAGATATATAATTAGATAATATCTATCTTTATAGATAAATATATCTATTTTTTGAGCTTTTTCGGCAATAAAAATAGAATTTGGTAATTGCTTAAATTAGTTATTTTAATTACTGTATGTGTTGGAGTAGATTTATGTTTAGCTGTAGGTTGGGCTAAATAAAGTGAAGTTTGTCTAATGTAAACTCTTGGTTCATTTATTAGTAAAATGCAAGTTACAAATTTTTTTGCGATCGCCATTTAGTTAGGGGATGACTTTGCATCAATCGGTGAAGCCAATTCTCTGGAGATTATGTGTAGGTCAATTGCTCAATCCTACCTGGACTGTATTAAATAATTGATTACACCTAAAATTATTATATGAGTCGGGTAGAACAAATAAAACCATCTAGCCCGTGAACCTTGTATCCCATTGAATTGAAAAACAATGAATCCTGCAAAAATTGCCCAAATTTGAAATATATAATTTATAGATAGAATTACTATAATTAAGTGTAAGCTGCACCAGTAGAGCAACCATACTCTGGGATTGAGTTTGTCTATTAAAGACATCAATAAAATTACTGCAATCCCATATCCTCCATACTCAAATTTCAAAACCTCAGAAACTACTGCACACAATCCAATAATTATTAATTGCTGCCATAATTGTGGACAAAGCCTTACTAAGCGCAACATTACAAGTCCAAGAAGAAGCGTGAAGAGAATATTAAATGAGAACTTTTGGAAAACAACAATATAGATTGGCTGAGATATAATTGCTGTAATTAATAGCCTGCTTCCATAACGGTACACATTTTGGGTGTGTTTTTCGCCTGTAGCCAGAAGCCATGCAAAGAGGGGAAAGCTCAATCGCCCAATAAAGTGCAATATTAAAAAGTCTGGCATTAACAAATAGCACACATGATCCATAACCATGAATACTGCTGCTAAGATTTTAATGCTGAAAGCTGAAAATTTAATCATAAGGTTGAGTTTTAGCGTCAAAATTACTACATAGGTTATTAGCGATCGCTTACTAGTTCAAAAAACATCCTGACTGAAATCCTCCGCTTCTTGAGGGTTGTCCAAACCTTCGACGCCAGTCAAAAACTGGAGGATAACCTTAGCTTGCTGGGTTGACTACGGCTTTCTAACTTATCTATATATTCATCAACCCGATGAATAAAAATCAAGATTTTTAATTTTTATTTGATAAAGGTAATAAAAGAGCGCTACTAAATACTAGCAATTTGATAACATTAACAAAGTTGATGATTGTTTACGACCCAAATTAGGCGATATCTACGACGGGCTAACGCCTACGCCCTCTTCAGCAGATTGGCAGAAATACTATGGCAAAGCGTAAAAAAAGCAATCTCCAGTGGATTAAAGAAACCCTTGAACTAAAGCCTGACCATCATTGGGAATCTCCATCAGGCTATAAAATATTTGTTGCGAATCGTGGAGCTGTTCGCTTCAATGTTCCCCAAGATTGGGTTTTTGAGCCACAAGAAAAATCTTTCAAGTTCCTCGATAAAAAACCCCCTAACGATGATTGTTGTCTAGAAGTATCTTTTAATCCTCTGCCACCCAACGATTGGAGCAAGTTTCCCCTAAAATCTACCTTGAAGAAAGTTCTGGAAAACGACAGCCGCAACATCATTGCTAAGGGAGAAATTATTACCGTCAAGCGCCAAACCGCCAAAATTGTCTGGACAGAGATGAAGTTCATTGACACTCAGGAAGAACCACGAGAAGCTTTTTCGCGGACTTGCATTGCTTTGGGGTCGAATATTCAGTGTTTAATTACATTCGATTATTGGGCAGATCAAGCAGAACAATTAATACCCGTTTGGGATGAAGCGATTCGTAGTCTCACACTAGGGTTGTATATTCGTGACCCAATGACTGGTTTAGCTTTCCCAGACTGAAATCAGCAATACTGTTACTTGCAACCGCTCAACTGTACTGTTATGCGGCTCAGACTTAGTGCGATCGCCAGAGAATCAACAAATTATGTTACGCTGTCAGGGTTATTTGCCAAATGATTAATAAATCTAAATTCCGAAAATTAAAACCACCTAATGCAGCTTTCTCTTTTTACTGATTCTATCCATCCGGCTCTTGCACCAACAAATCTTACAAGCTCACTTCATCCTATTCACAGGTGGGTAAATTTTATAGCTGGATATTCACCTGAGTTTGTCTCAGTATGTATCCGAGAAGCTGGTTTATCTTCGGGAGATATAATTTTAGATCCTTTCGGTGGCTTAGGAACTACACCAGTCCAGAGTTTACTTGATGGTTTCAGTTGCATTACCTGTGAAGCTAATCCTTACTTTGCTGATCTTGCAACAGCAAAGTGTCAAGCTGCGCTTGGCGCTATTAACCCTGATGAAGTTTTCTCTACTTTACATCAACTTTCTCCATATAAAGGAGAATTAGAAGATATCTATTCAGTTGATGCTTTAACGTTTCTGAAGAAACTAATTCCAGAAACCGAACTTAGAGTCCTTGTGAATGCAAGACTCAAAGGATTAGAAATTACTCCAGATAATAAGTTTTTTTATAGATTGGTAGTCTCTGTTATTCTTGAACTAACGAGCAAATCTCAAACTGATGGTATCTACAAAGCACCTACAACTAAGAAAAAATCAAATTCCTTTAAAGATGCTTTGTTACGGGTTGAGTCACAAATAATGGAAGACTTAGATTTAATAACAAAAAAACAGAATATAAGCTATGACCTTTTCTATCTTTGCCAAGCTTTTGATTTGCTCACTATTGGCGTTTTTGTACAGTATCTTCGCTATTGCACCAGAGTATTCTATGACCTGTTGATGTTCTTCGGGAGTCATGGATGCACCTAGTATTGATCACTTTATTCTCCCTTGATAGTGTCTAATTACTCCCCTACCTCATATTTCTGTAACAATCTTTTGGTCTTACTTATTTATTCTTGGTGGAAGAATAAAAACTGGGATGCACCCCAAAAGCGGTTGGTAAGGGAACAGGATTAAGATTAGCGATCGCTCATCAGATTGTAGTCGAAAAACATGGTGGAGCGATCGCTGTCAATTCAACTTTAGGTGATGGTACTGAATTTATAATTACGCTCCCAGTGAAAGGGTATGAAGGGGCACAGGGGATAATTCCTAACTCTTAACTCAGTACTCCCAATGCCCAATCCCTTTATGCTAGATTTGAAGCGGGATAGTTACAAAGTTACAAAGCTATGGTTTAGGTTCTAATGCCTAACTGGTGCGCCATCCTTTAGTATAAGCGTATACCGCCGAGTGCTTAAAACTGTACCATCGTTTGATTAGCTCAGTTGGCAGAGCGATCGACTCTTAATCGGTGCGTCACAGGTTCGAGTCCTGTATCAAACACCAAAGGAAGTTAGCTCACTGGTAGAGCAATCGACTCATAATCGATGTGTTGTAGGTTCGATTCCTATACTTTCACCCAACCCTGTCCGGGTCAAAAGACAATACCCTTCCAAGGTATCCAATATGGTACGGGAGAAATCCCAAAACGGTTCAAGTCCGTCATTTTCCAAACTCTGCGGTGTAAGTGTTCTGCTATTGGTCATTACTCATAAGGGTAGATGTTCTGTAGCCACAGTCAAGGAGTAAGCGCAACTGCATTTCTCCCTAACTTGAGTATCTCCCTTTGTTTTCTACATCTAGTTTTCTTTTAAGATTCTAGATTGGTAAATTGAACGGTATATTTGAGCGCGGTTCTTTTTCTAGATTGCCATTGAGCAGTTTGGGAAAAGTAACAGCAATCTTAATCCAGCTTTGGGGAAGCTTTTGCCCACACCTAAACTGTAAACACTTGCACTTGCAGAGTTAAAAAATATTTTGTAGTATTATAGTAATACAAGTAGCT
Organism: Nostoc sp. ChiVER01; assembly: GCF_034531155.1. Taxonomy (NCBI): domain Bacteria; kingdom Bacillati; phylum Cyanobacteriota; class Cyanophyceae; order Nostocales; family Nostocaceae; genus Nostoc; species Nostoc sp. ChiVER01. The sequence continues at coordinate 47,511 of NZ_JAVRBS010000031.1, forward strand.
AAAATTAATCCTTTAGGCTTTGTCCGCAAGGTTACAAACTCCAATAACTGTAGTATTCAAGCTGTAAGACAGCGATTTGCATTGCAGGGGGTATTTGAGTTCAAGCAAGGTTATAAATGTGTTGATCAAATCTTCTTAGCTGGTTGCGATCGCGTAAATTATTTATGCAAATTATTATGTGGCAAAAGTTTTATATCAAACCTAACGAAATCGGCATCTTATATCACCGCAGCGACTTTAAGAAAATTTTGCAACCCGGTACACACACGTATTTTGGTCGGCATTGGCAAGTAAAAATTTATGACCTCAATCAGCCACTAGCTCAGATTGAAAACCTAGAACTGTTGTTGCGAAATCATGAAGCCGAACTGCAACAACATTTATTGATTATCAGAACTGCATTTAATCAAGCTGCGTTAGTCCGCTACGGTCAGAATTGGGTAAGCGTTGCACCAAATAAATTGATTGCTTTTTGGCGTGGTTTTATTGAGGTAGAGTCTCATCTATTCAACTTAGAAGAAAGCTTAGAATTGCCTAGTTCATTTGTGCAACAATTGCGCTCAGTTACCTTGAATGGACTGAAGAAGTTCCAAATATCAGAGTATGAGATTGGTTTACTATATCTGCAAAATAATTTTGTGCGACCTCTAGAATCAGGAGAGTATGCTTTTTGGTCGGTAGATAGAGATGTTACAGTCAGGACTCTCAGCCGAATTATCCCTAACCCAGATTTTCCCCTCGAAGATGTACTCATTGAAAAACATCCCGACTTTGTTGCTGCCTACTGTGAAACAGTACAATTACTGCCTTCGCAAGTTGCAATTGTGCGATATCGAGGGAAAATGATTTCTATTTTGCCACCCACCAGCCGCAAGTTATTTTGGCAGGGTGTTACAGTGGAAATTCTCGACATCAGCGCGGATGCTCAGTTACAGCCTAGCTTAGTGGCTGAGTTGGTTGAGGGTTCAACAGAAGTAAAATTGCTCAGTCGCAACTGTTTGCATATTTGCCAAGTTCCTGCCCATCACGTTGGATTAGTATATATTAATCAAGAGTTTCAAGGACAGCGATCGCCAGGGGTACATGCTTGGTGGTTATTTGGCCGCTCTTTTCAAACCGAAACCATCGACCTGCGACTACAAAATATGGAAGTATCAGGCCAAGACATCCTCTCTAAAGATAAAGTACCTCTGCGGTTGAATTTGACTGCTGGCTTCCGTATACTCGACCCATTGAGGGCAAAAAACGGATTGTCAGATATTTCTGGTTATTTGTACAAAGAATTACAGTTTGCTTTGCGTGGTGCGGTCGGCGAACGCAACTTAGATGCTTTATTAGAAGATAAAGGTGCAATTGATAGAAGCATCTCTGAATACATTCGCCAGAAAGCCGCAGACTATGGAATTGAAGTAGATTCTGTAGGTGTCAAAGACATTATTTTACCTGGCGAAATTAAGACTATCTTGAGTAAGGTAGTGGAGGCAGAAAAAGCCGCTCAAGCCAACGTAGTCAGACGTAGAGAAGAAACTGCTGCTACTCGTAGTATGTTAAACACTGCCAAAGTGATGGAGGATAACCCCGTTGCATTGCGTTTGAAGGAACTCGAAGTATTAGAGCGGATTGCAGAGAAGATTGATCGCATTCAAGTTAACGGCAGCTTGGATAGTATTTTGACAGACTTGATTCGGATGAATCCGCAGTAACTTGACAAATTAGCCTTTAATAACTCGGATCTCTTCTTAACAACATGAGTCTTTCTCAAGTACTACTTCGGGAGCATTTCACACAGAATCTTTAGACATCTTTACAACAGGGGTAAAATAGAAGTAATTCCCTTTTATTGAAAACGTCATATACTCAAAGCAGTGCAAAACTATGGCGTACAGCGATTTTACTTTAGAAAAAGCTGCGGCTGTTTTGGGAATAACCACCCAAGAAGCAGATTTGTTTCCCAAGCTTGTACCTCTTTCTATTCCTTCATGGTTAAATGAAACTTTAGGAAAGCGAACCCAATTAGCTTTGATTAGTGAAAAAGCTCGAAGCGAATTTATTATTGTACCGATTTTACTAACCTGTCGCGATCTGAGCCAAGATAGCTTGGCTATTTTCTCTGGACAAAGACTTGATGTTGATCCTGCACAGGGCTTGATTGGGGAATGTGATTTTATTTTAGCAATAGCTCCACCTTTACCACCGTTGCGATCGCCAATTCTCACTGTTGTGGAAGCGAAGAAAAATGATGTTGAAGCTGGGTTAGGACAGTGCATCGCGCAAATGGTAGCGGCGGATTTATTCAATCGTTCATCTGGACAAGCAGAAATACCTGTGTATGGATGCGTGACAACAGGAGAAGTTTGGCAGTTTCTTCAACTTTCGCAAAAAGTGGCTTTGCTTGATAAGCAAAGATATTACTTGGATAACGTAGGAGCTATTTTGGCAATTGTACAGACAATTGTTCAGAAATTCAGTAGTTAATTTTTATAAAGCTTTCTTTTCACCAGTGGATGAATCTACTTTTGAGTTGGGGCGATCGCTATATACTTGGTCTCATAAAATGTCAGTGAAAATAGTTTTTTATTAAAAAATGATGGGTAGATTGCGATCGCTCGTAAAGGCAATTAAATCATCTTTATTACATTACCTTCATTTACTAGCTTGAATGTTACGAATTCCGATTAGTAGTCAGTTGTTGGTTAGAGCATCAGAGTTTCGTACTGGCTCTTACGGAAGTGAGATAGTATACTTGTATTATAGTTACTCGATTAATATATGGTAGAGATAAAGCTTTCCCTTGAAGGTGAAGAAACTGATATTGCTGCTGAAAAACTGTTTGAAACCACTGGTCTACAGGGTAGTTGGGAAATTGCAGTAAATTCTGTGACTACTAAAGAAGGTACATTGGCTGTCATAGGCACTGTGGTTGGGATTGTAGGAGGTACAGTTGCAGTTGCTGAACAAATCCGTAAGTGGTATCAGGAACACAAACGATCTAATAAGAAGTTTGATGTAGTACTTGTAACTGACGATGTGCGAGTGGTCTTAGAAAATGCCACCATTGAAGACATCTGTGCAGTGTTAGAAGAGTTGGAGAGTTAATGTGCAGACGCTTTACATCAAATTAGTACCGCTTGAAAAACACTTTGTAGAATTGCGTTATGCAGTGGGATATCCAGCAAGATACGAAACACAACAGCTTGATGTATCAGCAATTGAAAACTTAATTCAGAAGGCAAAAGGTAGCTACTACATGCTGATGCCTGATTTAAAAGGAATTGGGTATCAATTATTTTGTTGGTTGGATGGAACTGGCAGGTGGCTAAGTCGAGCAATTAATAATTGCACAGAGGAAGGGTTAATTTTGGCGCTAGATGTGCGTGGACGATTAGGGCATCTGCCTTGGGAAACGTTGCATAATGGAGAGCAATTTTTAATAGAACGTGTTAATCCAGTTGTCGTTCCAATACGTTGGGTTGATCGTTCTATTCAAGATTTAGAGGATACCCAGCAACGTCCTTTACGCATTTTATTCATGGCAACATCGCCAGACGATGTAGAACCGCCGCTCGATTTTGAGCAGGAAGAAGCTCAAATTTTGACACAAACAAGAGATATTCCTCTTAATTTACGAGTAGAAGAAAGTGGTTGTATTGCAGAACTAGGTAAACTCTGGGGACGTTATCGTGAACCGTTTGATGTTTTTCACCTGACGGGACATGCATCTATCAAGGATGAACGGCCGTTTTTTCTTACAGAAACTGAAACTGGTGAACTCTACCCAGCATACGCATCAGAGATTGCTTCAGCTTTAAGGTTTCGCATACCACAGCTAGTGTTTTTATCAGGCTGCCGAACAGGTGAAGCGGCGAGTGATGGTGCAGTATCTTCTTTAGCTGAATCATTAATTGAGCAAGGTTGTCGAGCCGTTTTAGGATGGGGACGACCGATCGCAGATGTAGTAGCTACACAAGCCGCAGCATATCTCTACAGCAAACTAGCTGCCGGCTATGAACTTTCGGAGGCACTTGGTAGTACTTATCAATATCTACGAAAGGCCAAAGTTGAGGATTGGCATCTACTTAGGCTTTATATCCGAGGTCAGTGTCCAAAAGCATTGGTTGAACCATTAGGCGATCAAGTATGGTTGCCAGAAGAACCGATTTATGAACAGTTTCTAGATTCGCAAGGAATTGTTCGGGTTGCCACACCACAGGAGTTTGTAGGAAGACGCAGAATACTGCAACGTACCTTGAGAGCATTACGGGCAGCAGATAAATTAGGTGTAATTTTATATGGTTTAGGTGGAGTTGGCAAAAGCACTGTTGCAGCAAGGCTTTTAGAACGTTTACAAGGCTATGATGAAATCTTTATCTATCGGCAATTAGATGAGGATAAACTGCTAAGGCAGCTTGCTGAACAATGTCTTTCAGAAACGGGACAAAAAATTCTACAAAGTAATCTGCCACTCACGCAAAAGTTAACCAAATTCTTACGAGAAGGACTCAATGAGCAAGCCCAGAGACTAATCTTTGTTCTTGATGACTTTGAAGCAAACCTGGAATTGAGAACAGATGGTAACGCAGTCCTAAAGCCTGAAGCTGTACCAGTCTTGATATCTCTGTTGAAAGCAATAACTCAATCGCGTCTTCCACACCGGATTATTATTACATCCAGGTATGATTTTTTGCTTTCAGAGCTAAATCAGCGATTGGATCGAGAGCAGTTAGCTGCCTTATCAGGTACTGAACTACAGAAAAAATGTACCCGCTTAGTATCTTTTGCACCTGGTTCTGAAATTGATCGAGAGTTACAACTCAAAGCTTTGACAACTTCGGCAGGTAATCCCCGTTTGTTAGAGTGGTTAAACAAAGTTTTACAAGTGCAACAAGTTGGTAAGGCACAAATCCTAGAACAGGTAGAGAAAACCACACAAGAGTTTCGTGAAAGTATTCTGGCCGAGGAACTACTGAGTCGACAACCAATCAAATTACAACGAATGCTGGCGTTTGCCTTGGTGTATGACTTACCAGTACCTCAGTCTGCAATAGAAGTCCTTTGTCCAAAAACTTTCGATGTAAACAGTTATATTTCTAAAGCTGTTGCTCTGGGTTTACTTGAGTGTATACATTCTCAAGAAGAAACTTTGTATTATGTTCCACGAATTATAGAGCCGCTTCTTGATTTTCCTAAAGATTCCATAGAATTATACAGAACTGCTGCGAAACATTTGGATGAAATATGGTTTACCAAAGGTTTTGTAAAGGGCATAGAGGCAGAGGAAAAACTATCAGAAAGCTCTCTGCTTAATGATCCTTTTGAGCAAGCCATGCCTACCGATAGATTGTTTGCGTTGTATCAACTCGCAACTAAAGCTTTTAACCCAGATTTATTAACTAGAGCAAATTGGTTTTTAGTCATGCGGCTCAACCGCCAAGGAAGGTACAGAGAAGTAGCGGCACTATGTAAATTTGTCCGTGATGGAGCTTATGCTCACTTAAAAATTCATATTATCTCTTTTAGGCTCCTTTACTACTTAGCAAAAGCGCAAGAAAATATTGGGGAAGTGGAAGAGGCTTTGTATAACTATCAAGAGGCACTAAAATTTTGTTCGGATGAATATGAAACTGAAAAAGCTGCAATTCTTCATGATTTAGGGGATTTATATGTTAAGCAGGGTAACTATCAGCAAGCCATGACAATATGTCAGCAGGTTATAAAAATTGATGAGAAAGATAATAATAAGCTCGGTAAAGCTAAGTCTCTAAGTCAAATGGCAGATATCAAGAGAGAATTAGGTGAACCCGAAGAAGCACTCAAATTATATATGGAAGTACTAGAACTTACTCAAGAAACAGGAGATAAAAACTTTCTCTATACTGTACAAAATAACATTGCCACTCTTCAAGTTGATCTTGGTCAAACTGATGCTTGGGATAACCTATTACCAAGTTTAGTTTCACATAGAACGCAGTCCGAAAACCTTGAGGATAAAATTCCACTCCTCAGCAATACAGCATCGCTGAGGCTTAAACAAGGTGAAATAGAAGAGGCAAGAGAGATTTTAGAGCAGTTGAACAAATTACTGCCTCAAATTGATAACTCTTGGCTCAAGGCAATGCTTTTACATAATCTAGCCACTTTCCGGTCAGAATGTGGTGATCGTGAGCTTGCTTTAAAGCTTTACAATCAAGCTCTTGAACTGCACAGAAAGAATGGTGATCAACCGCGTGAAGCAATGACACTTCAGGAGATAGGAATTCTCTATGAGCGTCAAAATAATGTCAGTGAAGCTTTAAAGTTTCTTGAAGATTCTTACCAGTTGTCATTGAAAATTGGAAATAAAGACACTCAAGCCCATGTTTTACCACGAATCGCATCAATACTTATTGATCAAGATAATTTAGATGAGGCCGAAGAGAAATTAAATACAGCTTTAGCAGTACTTAATCAGTTTAACAATCCAAAACATTATGCGCTCGCTCTTAGAGAAATGGGACGGCTTAAAATAAAACAAGAAAATTATAATACAGGAGCAGATTTTTTAGGGGAAGCTTTAGAGAAATGCAGTTCAGTTGTTGATGTTGTTCTTCGAGCTACTATTCTCAAGCTTTTAGGAGAGGTTATTTCCTTTCTTGGTGAAGTAGATATAGCACTTGAGCATTTAACAGAGTCCTTAAATATTTATCAAAAACTAAATTTTACTAAAGATGTCGAAGAAGTTAGAGGGCTAATTAAAAATGCTCAACTAAAAAAACCTGCACAGTTGTATCAAGCAGCGATCGCCGAAACCGAAAAAGGTAATGCAAGAGCGGCACTTGATTTACTTGAGCAAGCCCTGCCTATGATCGAAGAAGTTGGTGATGAAGAAATCAAAGTATACATTTTGCTATCAATGGGAAACCTTTTGATAGATGAAGGGGATTTTAAGGATGGTGTTAAAAAAGCATCTCAAGCAATTGAGATTGCCAAGCAGCATAATCTTCCTGAAAAGGAAAAGATAGAAAATATTGCCCTTGCAGTACAGTACGGAAAACTAAGACACCTTTTTGATTCGGCTCAGGAAAAATGTGAAAGTCGAAAATTTGACGAAGTGTTAAATTTAGCTCACCAATGTTTAGAACTTTCAGAAATATTAAAGGATGTTCACTGGTGTTCAGAAGTTTTCTCAATGCTTGGTCAAATCAAGGCACATCAGGGCGATTATCAAGGTGGAGTACAAGATTTGGAAAGGGCGGTTTCTTTGGTTCAAGAAAATCAACTTGATGGAATTGACGAATTACAGGAAATAATTTTCACAGTAAAGAACAATGAGGCAGTTTGCTTATACGAACAAGCTAATTTTGCTGCTCAACAAGGAAATATAGAAGAGGCAATTGAACTTGCTCGAAAAGCGTATGAATTTCAGTGCAGTATTAATCATAAAAACAGCCAACCCGCTACTTTAGCCTTACTGGGACAACTGTTGCTAGCCCAAAATAAATCCGATGAAGGATTAAAGCAGCTACAACAAGCATTAGATATTGCCCAAGAGCTACAAGCACAAGAAATTATAGATCAGCTTCAAGAGATGATTTCCGTATTTTCCAGGGATATTGAAGACAAAGATATTGGTGGTGAGTAATTATAAAGTTTTATGCGATCGCACCATTTAATCTAAAAAATCGCCATTAAAAATAGTCTTTCATTTTACAGTTTTTCTTTTAGCAAAATGCCAGCAAATCCTAAAAACCAGATTCCATAAGAGTTATACTATCTAAAGCATCAAAACAGATTGTTCTTAGATAATCTTGCAACTGGCATTTAGACTAAAAATAGGCTCTTTTTTCTCCTGCCGCAAAAAAACCTTGTATTATATAATGTTGAAGTGCGATCGCTAGGTTCGGAGTAATCCCAAGAGTGCATTTGACGGAAAGGAAGACCCATCTTTTGGAAGACATACTTCTCTTTCACACCAGAAGCTACCAAATCAGGCTTCAGCGCCTTGATAAATTCCTCGAATTCGTAAGCGGTAACGTCGTCATAAACGATGGTTCCGTTTTCGATGTAGTGAGTGGTACGTTTGTAGTCATCGTTATGAGCGAACTCATAACCTGTACCAATCATCTTCATGCCCAAGTCTTGGAAAGCTGGGACAACGTGGCGAGGACGTAGACCACCAACCATGATGGCAACGGTCTTACCATCCAAACGGGGGCGGTACTTAGCAACTACCGCATCCATTGTGGGCTGATACTTGGCGATAACTTTCTCAGCGTTTGCTTGGATTGTTTCGTCAAATTTGGAAGCAATTTCCCGTAAAGATTCAGCAATCTTGGTGGGGCCGAAGAAGTTGTATTCCAACCAGGGTATACAGTAGGCTGAAGCCTGAAATCCTTATATATAAACGGTTTTACAAGTCTGCGTTTTGTGTGGCTTATTTTTGTCTTAAAGCTTATGATTTAAACATCCAAAACTCTAGTGAAATGGTAATTTGATTTGCAAGTTGTGGCTTACTGGAGTAAAGGAGCGCGAAGTCTAGCTGTATGCCCAACAGAATTAGTAATTGGGACTTAACCCTCGACTGGAGATGCAACAAATGAAGTTACTCTCTTCGACGTTAACCCCAAAGAGAGTAACTTCATTTGTTGCCGGATAACAAGTGTTGTCCGGTAAATTTTCGTCAAAATTCGCTGGCGAATAACATATATGTTGTCCAGCAAATTTTTGCAATTACTTGCAGAACATTTGTCAAAGTTTATACACTAGGCTAAAACGCGAGTGTATTGGCTATGGATGTACTAGGAAGGCCGATGAGTCAAAACGGGGTAGTGCATTTGATGGATAGCGAAAATCCGCGATCGCAAACTTGGTTTACTTTGTGCGGTCGTAAAATTCGCGCTGCTCACGCTCTACCGTTGCAAAAGTTTGATGCTGGCGAGAACTGCTGTACAGTGTGCGTCAGGATGCAACGCAGTAATTTGTTGCTGCACTCTCGATTCTTGCCAGCTTAACCACTTTCCCAGTAATGCAGTTCTAGCAGTATTTTTGTCAAATAAAGACAATAGACTCATATATCAGTCTATGTGTTTTGCAAATTTTTGCAGATTTTAAAACCACGCGGAAATTGCTTGGAGATATATTATATGTCCGAAAATTAAACCACGCGAAAATTGCAGGTTGCACGGTTGCTGTTATGCAACGTTATAGCGTTGAGCGAGGGTTAATATTTCGCATAGCGCAACATGGGGTGTAGCAAGGCTTGTAATGAGTTGTTAAGATTTTCCACCCATAGGGTGGTTACATCCCTAGCACTAAAATTTTCACGTGGTTTTGCGTGGTTTGTTTTTCGGATACCTTAAGGTTTCCCATAGTTTTAACGTGGTTTGAAATTGTCGCTGTTTTTGATGAGTGATTGCTTACTCTCCCTATCGAACCTTAACCCTTGACCGGTTTGTCGTTAACTACAATTGCACGACTGTTGCGCGATCGCTAACTCTCCCGATTGAGCCTTAACCCTTAACTGGTTTGTCGTTTATTAAAAGTGAGTATTGGCGCATGAATTTTGCAACAGTTCCGGGACATAGGGAAATGTATAACATTTCCAGAGTACGCAACACTGCCACAGCTTGCGATCGCTCTGCGGGATTCACACTTTACTCACGCTAAGGAACCTTTAAGGGTTCCGGTTTTAGTTACGCGAGAATTACCTTGATCGCCCGACGTTTTTGTACGCAATCGGCGGCGGCTGGTCTTGGTGCTGCACGTTGCAATAACTTCCAACTTCAACTTACAACTTCACCTGCTAGTTGGTGGAAGTTGGAAGTCAAAACCGGAAGTTACATCTACTCAATTGCGATCGCAGTCGAGCGGGCGTGTACGTCATTGCGTTTTCGTTGAGTGAAACTCAATCGAGTGTTAAGGCTCGACCGGGAGAGTGAGCGATCGCTCAATTGTCATCGAATTGTCGTTGAGTGAAACGCCATTAAGGGTTAAGGCCCAATCGGGAGAGTTAGCGATCGCGTTGCAGACAATTTACGGTAGCCTTCAGCGAGCGCCCAACGTTTTTGTAGTCCACGGGTACTACTTCAAAAAGCTACAATCAGTACCACCTTTCTCTCTTACCCAATCATTAATTTCTGGGATGAAATAGCTAAATAAAGCAACTTCATCCTCTAGTGATATATGCAATTCCGGTTTTGAAAGTCCCTCAACAGTCCTATAAGCGCTCTGATAAATGTTGGGGTATTTCTCTTTCAAAAAGTCTCTAACTAACTCGAATGCGTCTGCACTGGACGGAAAAACGACGATAAGTTCTTTGCAAGACAATGCAAACTTCTTGTTTAAAACAGACACTAAATTGAACTCTGAAAGTTTATCTCTCAACCCAAGCTGTTTATCTAAAAAATCAAACCTAATTTTACTTGTTTCACAGATCCAATCGCGCCCAAAAATGAGGCTGTATTGCTTCTGAACTGCCTTGTTGATGATATCCAGCCCTTCTACTGTGTTTTGGCGTGAGGCGATATCAGCAGCGAGAGTTGGGTCAGCCTTGCCATACCTGATAAAAGTCTTGGCTACATAGTTGGCAAAGGCTGGATCGAGGTAGCTGGCTAGGTGAACTGCCATGATTGGGTGAACCCAAGTTACCCAGGTTTTACCTACGCGCTCAACAATCCAGGGTTCAGCATTTGACTCTGTAATTTTCAACTGCTCTAATCTAGCTTTTGTTTCTGGGAATCGCTTCCAGTTTCTCAAGTCATACCCAAAACGCTTACACCATTCGGTAGCGTTGATGTAGTCGTCATCTCGCTGTGCATCTTGCACCAAATTACTAAATTGCTCTATGTTTAAATTTGACATATAAATTTCTTATTGTTCTGAAAATGTTAAACAACTCCTGCCTAAGCCGGAGTTGTTTTTTGCTCTGATTCACTTTCGTCTGAAAAAAAAGTTTGCTTGCGGGAAGAGTTGGGTCAGCCTTGGCGCACATGACAATAATCTTGGCTATATAGTTGGCAAAGGCTGGATCGAGGTAGCTGGCTAGGTGAACTGCCATGATTGGGTGAACCCAAGTTACCCAGGTTTTACCTACGCGCTCAACAATCCAGGGTTCAGCATTTGACTCTGTAATTTTCAACTGCTCTAATCTAGCTTTTGTTTCTGGCAACTGCTTCCAGTTATTAAGTCGATACCCAAAATGCTTGCACCATTCGGTAGCGTTGATGTAGCCGTCGCCTCGCCGTGCGTCTTGTATCAATTTGTCAAACTGCTCTCTTTGTGACATATAAATTCCTCGTTACCAAACTTCACTCAGTGGTTGATTGTGTAGAGCCTACACAGTCAACTTCACTCAGTGGTTGATTGTGTAGAGCCTACACAGTCAACTTCACTCAGTAGTTGATTGTGTAGAGCCTACACAGTCAACTTCACTCAGTAGATCACCTCTAAAAACAACTCAAATGCTTGCCCAGAGCAATCAAGCGCTAGTTAACATCAATTGCTAAGGAATATTACAAGTGATCAAGTGATCAAAGAAGTGATCAACGGTTGATTGTGTAGAGCCTACACAGTCAACTTCACTCAGTAGTTGATTGTGTAGAGCCTACACAGTCAACTTCACTCAGTAGATCACCTCTAAAAACAACTCAAATGCTTGCCCAGAGCAATCAAGCGCTAGTTAACATCAATTGCTAAGGAATATTACAAGTGATCAAGTGATCAAAGAAGTGATCAACGGTTGATTGTGTAGAGCCTACACAGTCAACTTCACTCAGTAGTTGATTGTGTAGAGCCTACACAGTCAACTTCACTCAGTAGATCACCTCTAAAAACAACTCAAATGCTTGCCCAGAGCAATCAAGCGCTAGTTAACATCAATTGCTAAGGAATATTACAAGTGATCAAGTGATCAAAGAAGTGATCAACGGTTGATCACATCTAACGCCTTACAGAGCAAGGGTTAGAGGTCGATGTGATCAAGTGATCAATGAAAATTTAAAATTTTCAATTGTAAAGACCGAAAAAATTGTCGAGAAAAATGGATCACATGATCACATCGACCTCTAACCCAGTTGCAGCAACGAATACAACTGATCAATGGTTGATCACTTCTTTGATCACTTGATCACTTGTAATGATCACCCCAGGATCACCCCCCGGATCACCTCGCTTCATAATCGTGAATGCCTTGCCTGTAAAGCCTTACAAGCTTAAATTACAACTTGGTATAAAAAAAATAGGATCACCCCCTGGATCACCTCTAAGACTCTTGCCTAGTAAGGTATTCAGCCAAAGGTGATCCTCAAAGTGGCTCGGCAATTCAAAATTCTCTGCATTGAATTTTTTTTTGAGGTTTTAGGCAGTTCAAGGATCACCTTTGGCTGTATTGCTTGCTGTGTCTAGGTTTGTGGGGTGATCTAGGGGGTGATCCTCTCTTTTTTATACCAGCTTTTAATTTGGGCTGTAAGTCATTACCATCAAGGCTTACAGAATGTGAAGCGGGGTGATCCGGGGGGTGATCCTTGGGTGATCCTCATCAATGACAAGGATCACCCCTAAGAATGGATGTTTAATTAATTACATAGGCTCTAGCTCCCGGTCATCAACCCATTCCCGCTCGTTATCGTCTACCTCAAACCAAGGGTGGTCTTCTGGCAAGGAAACCATGTACTGCCAGTCCATGCCAGTCCATGAAAGACCAAGCACTGTCACCGGGTACAAAATCTCACCGTGCTTCACTTTTGTCTTGTGCAGCACGGTTTGACCAATGTAATATTCGGGCTTGCTGAATTCTTTACTCACTCGCAAACGCCAAAACTTTGACGCTTGACGAAAATTGCCCAAAGTGGGCCCGTCAGCAGCTAACATACTATTGCCTCCTTAGTGGCTTGAACAACTTGTAAGGGGGAAGTCGTGCCAGGGGGAGAGGTGTCAACTCTCTCTCTGGGGCGCATTCAAGCGCTGACTTCATTTATCCATCTGCTGTGGGTAGGAGAATTAGAGGAGCGTGCGACGCTACGGCTTATCGCTATAACCCTGAATAATTCCTGTTTTCATCTGTCTGCATTAAGAATACAATAACTGAATACAGACTGTCAAGAAAACTGTAGACAATATTTGAATACATACTGTCAAGAAAACTGTAGACAATAACTGAGAAATAATCTAATATTGCAGACAGTTGTAGACAAGGACAGAAGGCTATGGTTAGCAAGCAGTTTTCGTTTCGCTTGCCTGATAAGGTTGTGCAAGCGCTATATACATTGCAATTAGAAGGTGAGAGCTTAAACCAGACGGCTCAAAGAATACTTACACAATCTGTAGAGTTGTCTACAGGCACCATGTCTTCAATGTCAACAGGTGTAGACAATCTAGAATCTTTGATAGACAAACGTATAGAAGAGAGTCTAGCAGAAGTGCGATCGCAACTGGAGGCACAGCTAGAGGAACTGCGGGGAAAATTGAGGGCCCGGTAGTAGAGGAGAATAGCACTACCGGGCAAAGAAGCAATGAAGATTCAAGTCTAGCTGATAGCAAAGCCTTCAGCGATCTAGAAGCCCAAATTATGAGCCTAGACTCTAGACTTCAGTCCTGCCACCAAAGGAGACACGAACTAGAGGAGTATATGGAGCAGGCATTGGAGGAACTAGAGAAAGAATTGGCTGAAGCTAACCAAACCAACGCTGCTTTACTGGAGAGCTTTAAAAGTAAAGAAGAATACATTCAAGAACTGGAGAAGAAGAACTGGCAACTCAGGCAAGGGCTACAGACAGCAGATACATCTGTGCAACCAGACTATGAGGCAACCCGCGATCGCACTTTGAATAAGCTTAAAGTGGGCAAGCAATCAACGGCAGGAAAGGCGATTGACGCTTTTATCAAGGAACTAAAGCACGGTTTATAGTCAATTTATGCACGGTTTCAACTCGGTTTCAACCCGTCTACAGTTCGCCTACACCCCAACAACAGACGGTGACAAGTGCGCTTTGTGTGCCACGATCGACGCTGATAAAGACGGTTGCAGTGCCACGATCAACGGTGACAAGTGCGGTTGCAGTGCGGCTTGAGTGTGCCTACAGTGTCTACAGGTGTAGGCGGAACTGTAGGCGGCTAAAACTCGCTCTGGATGCCGTTTTTAGCAACTGTAGACATTTTTTTAACTGGCTATGTTTTAACAAAAATTCCCAAAAAATAGGCTTTTTTATTTAATATATTGCCCAAAAATGTATCACCACTAGTTTAACAGTTTCAAAAGCTAAACAGATAGAGATGCACCTCTGCTAATAACCCACACTTTGCAGTAAGTTAAGTAGACAGCACCTCACTAATTTGATGCCGTGCCAGAGCTTGCCTGAGATATTCAACCTCAGCCCTTAGTCGTGCATTCTCCTGTATCAACGTATCCATATCATCTTTTTTATCCACTGCCTGCTTAATTACCTTCTTCCGGTTCTCCAAGCTGAACCACTTCTGATAAATCTCAGTGTGAATCTCTACAGAATGCCCCAAATTATCAGCAGCAGCTTTAATTGGAATGCCCATCATGTGCGCTCGAATCGCCCAAGCGTGGCGTAAGTCATAGGGTGTAAACGGAATATTTACGCGCCTAAACCATGATGAACAATTAACCCGAATAGTGTTGATATCTGTAAAACTAGTCCTGCCATCAGTTTGAGCCTTTAACAGTTCCAAATACTCTACGTTTTTTAAATCAAACAAGTAAACCCATTCAGGATGTAGCGGTAAAGTTTCTCTGTAACCTGTCTTAGTGTCTGGGTGAACTTTCCATGTATTATCTTTATTTTCAGGACTCAACCACCAATCAATTTCAGGATTTACAAACAACTCTCTTGGGCGTAGTCCATAAGTGGCAAGCATTCCATACACCCATTCCCACATTTTCCAACTATCTAAACAACTCTTCTTGATTGTTAAGCTTCTAGTCAAAGAGTAATGATGAAAAGATTCCTGATATTTGATGATATCCTGATCGCTGGGGATATCCCTAGCCTGACTTTTGGGTTGTGTGGCTTTGAAATGTTCAAGAGTAAAGCTAGTTAAATTAAGAGTTGATTTTAAAACTTTCAACGATTTGACAGCGCTGTATCTAGCAAAATCTTTAGTCAACTCTGCAAATTTTTTGTCAATCTCCGATTGAGTTAATAAAGTATCTACCCCAATCAACCGCCGTAAATAATCCTTGTAATAGAAAAAGGTGTGTTTACTTTTTTCTGTTAATTTGTGTGTTTTGAAATACTCAGTTTCAAATTCTTCTAAAACCTCACCAAGGGTTTGATATTTGTTGCTGACCCTAGCTGCTTTGCCCAGATATTTATCAGTCCATTCAAACTGTTTACGGGCCATCAGCTTGCCTAGCTCGTTTGCCTCTTCCTCTGCTGTTTTCAATCCGTCCAAACTTGCAGGGATATTTAGCGAAATTTTGTACTGCTTAAAACCAAGTCCTTTTATGTCGCGATCGCCCGGTTTGATTGGTAGGGATGCTTGCAGCTGAATAGTTTCCCGTGCCACGACCAAGCCCACTTTCACCTTAGCGGCTTTCAGCCGAGCTTTAGTGTCTGCCAAGCCCTTCTCAAATTTGCGTTCCAGATGCTGCCGAGTAGCTTTCATTTGTTTCTGCGTTCCTAAATAGCTGCCATCGGTAGATGCTGGCGGAGTGAAATCCTCAAAAACGTCCTGTGCCTTGCTTTTCATTGTGTCTTAAATGTGTCTTAAAATTTAGTCCATTTAGAACAATGTTTAAATTAAGCAAAGTTAGACGTGGACTAAATCTTGGTATCACATAGCATTAAATCATATTTCGTACAGGGTATACCATAAGCTTCTTCCATGTGACGGCTGATGTAGTTCATCGACCGATAACAGTGGATGAGGTTCATCTTCACATTGGGGGTCATCAACATTTCGTTGATGGTGCCATCACCTGACCACTGAGCGACTACGCGCAAGCCGATTTCTTCTAACAGGATGCGGCTAGCCCAAGCATCTCCACCGATGTTGTAGTCACCAATGATAGCTACATCATAAGGAGTACCTTCAAACTGAAGTGTACCGTCTTTTTTCGCTTTGTCTGCTCTAGTGAATACCCAGTCACGAACCATGTCGTTAGCAATGTGGTGTCCCAAAGATTGGGAAACACCCCGGAAGCCTTCACAACGCACAGGTACAACTGGCTTGCCGATTTCTTTCGATGTCTTCCGAGCAACTGCTTCGATGTCATCCCCAATTAGACCGATGGGACATTCAGATTGAATGGAAACACCACGGTTAAGGGGGAAAAGTACATCTAGTTCTTCGATTAGCTTGACAAGTTTCTTGTCACCACCGAAAACGATATCTCTTTCTTGGAAGTCAGAAGTGAAGTGCATGGTACCAAAGGTATCAATACCTGTGGTGCCGATGTAGTAGTTACGACGACCAGACCAAGACCAGTAACCGCAACCTACAGGCCCGTGGCTGATGTGGATCATGTCCTTAATAGGGCCCCAAACCACACCTTTAGAACCAGCGTAAGCACAACCACGAGCGGTCATTACCCCAGGAAGGGATTTGATGTTAGACTTAACGCCGCAATCGGACTTACCTTCTTCGTATACACTTAAATGCTTTTCCCGTTTTTTCTTAGCTTTATCGGGGTAAGCGTCTAGAACTTCTTTAATTAGTTCTTTTCTTTCTTCGATGATGTTTTGATTTTCTGGAGGTGTCATATTTAGCCTCTGTGACTCGTAAGGATCGGGGCATAGGGGGACTAGGAGTCCCCTCTAAGGTTAAGGGGGAGATTAGAGGGAAAGGTAAAAGGTCAAAGGTCAAATGTGAGATTCTTCCTTTTTCCTTTTTCCTTGTGCTAAAGCCTTATTTATTAGCAGCGACTTATGATACAGGAGCTTCAGCAGCAGTCTTACCAACCAACTTGGCAGCATTTTCGTCGCTTTCGAGAATACCGAATTCAATCAACAATTCTTCTAGTTCTTCCATTTCGATGGGTGTAGGAATAGCCAGATTCTTGTTGTCGATAATTTTTTGAGCCAAAATCCGATATTCGTTAGCTTGGTTGCTTTCAGGTGCGTACTCGTTAACAGTCATCCGGCGTAATTCTGCGTGTTGAACAATGTTGTCGCGGGGTACGTAGTGAATCATTTGGGTGTTCAACCGTTTTGCCAAGGTTTCGATTAATTCGATTTCTCGGTCTGTGTTACGGCTGTTACAAATCAAACCACCCAAGCGCACGCCACCAGTGTGAGCATACTTGAGTACACCACGAGCAATGTTGTTAGCAGCGTACATCGCCATCATTTCACCTGATGTAACGATGTAGATTTCTTGTGCCTTACCTTCGCGGATAGGCATAGCGAAACCACCACATACAACGTCACCTAATACGTCGTAAGATACGAAGTCTAGGTCTTGGTAAGCACCATTTTCTTCTAAGAAGTTGATGGCGGTGATGATACCACGACCAGCGCAACCTACACCGGGTTCTGGACCACCAGATTCTACGCAACGAACGTTACGGAAACCGGTCAGCATTACTTCTTCGATTTCGATATCTTCTACTGCACCACGTTCTGCGGCGAGGTGAAGAACGGTTGTTTGAGCTTTGCTGTGCAGCATCAAACGGGTGGAGTCAGCTTTAGGGTCGCAACCGACGATGAGGATGCGTTGACCCATTTCTGCCATAGCTGCTAAGGTGTTTTGGGAAGTGGTAGATTTACCGATACCGCCCTTTCCGTAGAAAGCTATCTGTCTTATATTTTCTTCTGTCATTGTTCGTGTTTCCCTGCAATTGGTTGGTTGGTGGGTCTGTGCGTTTGTCAGTTGCGTTCACGCCAGTTGAGCGACAGTAGTGAGCGCGTGTAGAGCATCGTTGGTACCATTGGCATAAATGCCTGCTGGGGGCGATCGCTCCACAGCCAAAATTATTGACAGTAAGTACATGGATCTTCCTTCGTTAAAATTTTTTTATTTTGATTTTTCGTCCTTTGTTCTTTGTCAAAACAAATGACAAAGAACAAAGAAAATTACGCAATTTACAAATACGTCATAATGTGTTTCAGCTTGCAAGATTCAATAGGACTTGTTGTTATTTGTCAACAATCAATGCATAGTCCTATTACTTGTTCAAAATAGCGCCCTTCATATTTGTGACGCGATCTAGTGCAGCTTTGGTGTCTTCTGCTGACACTCCACGCACAGCCATTGCTTCACCGAGATGCTTGGCGATCGCATCGAAGTGTGGTTGCTGTAGATTCAATCCTGCGTGGGTTTTGTCCATTGGACGACCGCCGTATTGCTTTGGCCCCTCAAATATTTGAGCTAAGAAAGCAACTAAATGATTGCGTTGCTTCGCCATGTCTGTACCAGCAAAAATGGGAGCGAGGAGGCTGTCTGTAGCAATGCGTTTGTGGAGTTCATCTACTACTTGTTCAATAGCTGGTTGTCCACCAATGTTGTCGTACAATGTGCTCATATCCTGTTCCTTTGAAGCGAGTTGGATGATGAAATTTGCAAGTAGGCGCTTAATGTATGAAGCCTATATGCTGTTAGCCGTGATAGCTAATTTAGCTATTGGTTGTCGGTAGGATTGAAGCATTGATGTGGAGACAATTATATGGTTCAAATCCTACTTTCTGTTCCTGGCTGAATGCATATTAGAGCGTATTTGTAGATTACGTTAAGTCCTACAGCAATTCCTAAACTGCTTCGACTACAAGGCTCTTGCTGACACGATCTTGTAATCTGGCTTCGATCGCAATTTTGAGAGTTGCTGTACTACTAGAACAGGAACCGCAAGCACCTTGCAGTACAACTTTAACGCGATCGCCTTCTACATCATAGAGTTCTACATCTCCCCCGTCTGCAATCAGTACGGGTCTGACTTCTTCATCAAGAACCTTTTGAATTAGAGCAATCTTTTGCACGTTTGTTAGCGATCGCTCTTTGGACGTAACAATTTCTGTGGCAACTTGTACGCCGTAATTGTTGAGAGCAGGTGAGGCGTATTCCTGTTGAACTGATCTAATAATATCATCAATGTTCGCCAGACAGGAACCGCATCCGCCACCAGCTTTTACATAATTTGTTACTTGTTCGGCATCCGTGAGATGATTTTCTAGAATCACGCGACGAATCTTAGACTCGCTGATGCCAAAGCAACTGCAAACTAATGCACCTTCATCGTCATCATCGTGGGTAGCTAGAGGTATGCCACGATAATTATAGATAGCAGCTTCTAGCGCTTCTTGTCCCATGACAGAGCAATGCATCTTTGCTTCTGGTAAACCACCAAGGTAATCTGCAATGTCTTTATTGGACACTTTCAGAGCTTCGTCTAAGGTTAAACCTTTAACCATTTCGGTTAATGCACTAGAAGATGCGATCGCACTAGTACAACCAAAGGTTTGAAAGCGAGCATCTAGAATCTTATCAGATTCTACTTCCACTTTCAGGTGCAATCTCAGAGCATCACCGCAAGCAATGCTGCCGATTTCACCCGTTGCAACCTTAACTCCAGCTTCGCCCGTTTCTTCAATTTCTCCCTGATTTTTGGGATCGTAAAACAGTTCTAATACTTTATCGGTGTAGTCCCACATAATGAATTTTAGATTTTAGATTTTGGATTTTAGATTGGGGGATTGGGTACTGGGTACTGGGGATTGGGAAAATTCTTCCCTAGTCACGAGTCCCTAATCCCCAGTCCCTATTCCCTAATTAACGATGCGCTAGTGCTTGTTCTTGTCCTTGCAACCAACCTGCATCATCATTTTTGAAGGGTGAGAGGGCGCGTAAACGTTCTACAATACTGGGCATTACCTCTATTACTCGATCGATTTCGGCTTCTGTGGTGTAGCGACAAAGACTGAAGCGAATTGAACCGTGCAAAGTTGTGTAGGGTAAGCCCATTGCCCGTAGGACGTGAGAGGGTTCTAGAGAACCGGAGGTACAAGCAGAACCGGATGATGCACAGATACCGTATTTATTCAATAACAGTAAAATTGCTTCACCTTCGATGTACTTGAAGCCGATATTGGTTGTGTTTGGCAATCTCTGCGTAACGTCACCGTTAACGACACAATCGGGAATTTTAGCTAGTAAAGTTTGTTCAAGGCGATCGCGCAGCTTTCTTTCTCTTGCGATCGCTTCTTCTAAGTGTAACAGTTCTAGTTCCGCAGCTTTGCCCAAGGCAATAATTCCTGGAACATTCTCTGTTCCCGCCCTACGTCCCCGTTCTTGGTGTCCCCCAATCATGAAGGGACGGAATCTAACTCCACGCCGGATATATAAAGCACCAATTCCTTTGGGCCCGTGCAACTTGTGACCAGACAGCGTTAACATATCCACCGTGCTAGTCTTCATATTCAACGGGATTTTTCCCACTGCTTGCACCGCATCTACATGGAAGATAGCACCATATTCTTTGACGCGCAACCCAATTTGCTCAATCGGGAAAACCGTGCCGGTTTCGTTATTAGCATACATAATTGTCACCAGGGCGGTGTTACCCGTCAAGGAAGCTTCTAGTTCATCTAGATCCAGCTGCCCTTGATGATTTACTGATAGATAGGTAACACTATAACCTTGGGTTTCTAATTGTTTGCAGACATTGAGTACTGCTGGATGTTCAACTTGAGTAGTGACAATATGTCGCTTTTCTGGTTGCGCTAACAGTGCGGCTCGAATCGCCGCGTTATCTCCCTCAGTACCGCAACTTGTGTAGACAATTTCAGACTCATCGGCTCCCAGGATGGCTGCAAGTTGTTCTCTTGCTGTTCTCACTGCTTTACCGACTTGCCCACCAAAAGTATGCATACTGGAAGGGTTGCCGTAATAATCCGTCAGGTAAGGTAGCATTACCTCTATTACTTCTGGGTCTACCTTAGTGGTGGCATTATTATCGAGATAGATGCAGTTATTTTGCATTGTTGTCTTCAATTAAGAATTAGGAATTATTTAATTAAGCTTCAGAACCCACTGATTGGGATTGACGCTTTTGCAACTGCTCAGAGTATTTCTGGGAATAACAATTAAACCAACGTTCCCAGTAATCTTGTTTATTTGTTAATTTAGCGACTACGCGGTTGTAATTAGCAAACCAGCCTTCCCAGTAATCGCTAGGCTGCTTAATGCAACCGTTGCAGGTGGGACAACCAGCTTTACACTGAGGTACGGTATGAATGCTACCAACGCAGTTTGTACAAAGTTCAGGGTCAATCCAGTGCTGTCCATCAACCACTTTTACTGCATTTGTAGGACATGCCGTTAGACAGAGATTGCAGGAAATACACTGGCTAGTAAGAATTTTGTAAGCCATGATTTATTCTCCTTTTGGGCGTGGGGAGTGGGGAGTGGTGGTGAGTGGGGAGTGGTGAATATTGAAATTCCCTACTCCCTACTCCCTATTCCCTAATCCTTAATTCCCTAATTCCTTAACGTATTGCTCGTAAAACTCTAAAGCAACCTTTTCAATCACGTCGTAAGCTTCAACAGTCTTTATTCCAGCTTCTTGCAATTTTTCTTGAGGACAGTTACCAATCTTCGAGACTAGAACTGCTTTGCAATCTGCGATCGCTTTCATAATATGCTCAAAGGAAGCTTCTTCACCGTATCCACCTTGGCAGTATTGGTCAATTTTGCGATGGCTGACAAAGCGAACTTCGTTTCCACCCACTTCGTAAATTTGGAATTCTTTCGCATGACCGAAGTGTTGATTAACCAATCCGCCACCTTTGGTTGCTACTGCAACGAGGATTTTCGGACTGTTGGCAACTTTCTTACCTGCTAACGCCTTATCTTTGGCTACTTTAAGTTCTTCTTTAAACTTCTCAATCCCTTCGTGAACGGTAGCGCGTTGCTCCATGTCATATTCTGGAGTCATTTCCAAGAATTTCTCTTTGGAAAATTCCTGGCTGCGGTCTTCTCCCAATAATCCTACTGCATCGGCGCGGCACTGGCGACAGTGACGCATCATTTTCATGTTACCAGAGCAATTGTCTTGAACTTCTTTGAGTTCTTTGGGTGTGGGGCCGCGTTGACCGGTTAAACCGAAGTGTGTACCATGTTCTGGTGCAGAAATCAATGGCATGATGTTGTGCAAGAATGCACCTTTCTCACGAATGACCCGATTCACTTCGACTAAGTGATGGTCATTAATTCCGGGAATCATCACTGAGTTGACTTTGCACAAGATATCAGCATCTTTGAGGGCTTGCAATCCTTCCATCTGTCTTTCATGGAGGATTTTCGCACCTTCAAGACCTCTGTAACGCTTGCGTCTGTAGTGAACCCAAGGATAAATCTTAGCACCGATCTCTGGATCTACCATGTTAATGGTGATCGTAACGTGATCTATATTTAATTGTTTAATGCGATCAATGTAGTCAGGCAGCATTAAACCATTGGTTGATAAGCAAAGCTTAATGTCTGGTGCTTGTTCTGCAATCAACTCAAATGTGCGGAAAGTCTTTTCTGGGTTCGCCAGAGGGTCGCCAGGGCCGGCAATTCCCACAACTGTCATTTGGGGAATCTTGCCACCAATGACTAAAGCTTTGTGTGCTGCTTGTTCTGGTGTTAGTAATTCGCTAACTACTCCAGGACGGCTTTCGTTAGCGCAATCATATTTGCGGTTGCAATAGTTGCATTGAATGTTGCAAGCTGGTGCAACTGCAACGTGCATCCGGGCGTAGTGGTGATGAGCGTCTTCGCTGTAGCAGGGATGTTTAGCAATTCGTTCTTGGAGCTTTTCGTCCCTTTCCACGGTGGTGCTGGTGGTGCTGTCGCAGCCGCAACCACCGGATTTTGCTTGGGTTGTCGATTCCGTAGCGTTGGAGTTGAGGAGTCGTGTAGACGGTGATGTCATTGAGTTTCGCAAAAGGTCGGTGGACTTGGCTGCCACTGTGGGAGATGGTGTTGCCACTCTTTATGCCCAGGAATTGAAGTCGCGTCTTTCACACTGCCTGCAAACCCTTGGGTTCGGGTGACTTGTTTTTAAGTAAGGCAGGCAATAGATATCTGATGTTCGGCTGGTGTGTGTCAACGTTCGGTTCTTGGGTAGAATTTGTGCTTACAGCCGCGACTTCTTTTCACTTCAGGCATGGTGCTATGTCATCCCTCCACTCACTTTTCGCTTTGTTTTGTTTCAGAGCGTTAGGTGATTGGCGATATAAGATTTATAGCAGCCGTCTCCTAGCCAAACGGTGCGTCTCTCTAGGATAGAATTTATTGGATTTATTACGTTTGTACTCAAATACTAAAAACCTTAATTCTTCAAGCATTACAAGAATTAAAAAAGTTTTTTTCAGGTAGGGGTTCTAGTATTTTTTGGTTGGGGTTCTAGTGTTTATAGATAGGGGTTCAGGATTTATTTGTACTCAGCCACAACCCAATCCCAGCAAAGAATTTAATCTAATTGCAACTGGATTTTGGTTATTTAAATGTGTACTCACATTGCCCTCAATTTGCCTCAAAAGTTAGAAATGCCAAGGGTTTGAGGGTGAAAAACTGAAGCAATCTATCTTGTTTTACTCCATAAACGCATGAAATTGAATTCTGTATCTAACATATCATTTTTTTGAGGGTAAAAATGCACTTCATATTCTTTTAATTTTTCTTTGACAATGATATTCAATTATGCCTTTAAGCCTTGCCTGGTAAGCCATATAAACTAGTGGAAATAGATGTATTGCTGCACATAATTTTCAAAAAATTTAACTTTTAAGTTCTTTTTTTTCATTCCCACAATGAGGAGATGGGTAAGAAACTCTCAGATTTTGTGTTTAAGAGAAACAACAAACTATAATCTAACATGATTGAGCGATCGCAATGAATTTTCTGAATTGCTCATTACAAACCTTAGCAAAAAACCTAATCCCCTAACCCCCTTCCCGTGTCGGAAAGGGGGAAAATTTAAAGTTTATTTCTTGGATTTGGAGAGAGGTTTTACCGATAACCTGAATTGTCAGAGTGTCATTTAGCTACAATCAAACCAAGCGTGAAAAAATCTTAGTTATGATAGCCATCCCCCAACAGCCGCCAAAAATGACCGTTGAGGAATATCTCGAATGGGAACCTCAGCAAGACCTTCGCTATGAATATGCCAATGGCGAAGTATTTGCCATGACAGGCGGTACAATTCCTCATAACGACATTGCACTTAACTTGTACACTGCCTTACGCCCTCATTTACATTCCAGAGGTTATCGAGTGAATGTATTAGACGTGAAAATGCAACTCACTCCCCAGAGTCGCTACTATTATCCTGATGTTATTGTCAGTTGCGACCCTGAAGACCTCAATGCCCGTAAATTTATTCAACATCCCAAGCTAATTGCCGAGGTTCTTTCGCCAGGTACAAGCGCTAAAGATCGGGGTGAAAAATTTACTTATTACTTGAGAATCCCTAGTTTGCAAGAATATATCTTGATTGACTCGGAACAAATCTCCGTTGAGCGTTACTGTCGGGGTGAGGGTAGGATGTGGCTTTACTACCCATACACGGATGGAGATATCGTCACCTTATCGAGTATTGAATTTGAATGTCCAATTGAACTGCTGTACGAAGGTGTTGTATTTACCACTGAAGAATAAAGAGAATGTTCCGTGTTAACTTTTAAGCAACTGCATAACCAGTGTAAGGTCTTAACTCCGGTGGACGAAAGCCAAGGACGATATGTTCTTTAGGAATTCCAGCCCGTTCTAAATCGGCGGCAATGCCTTCTTCAGTGCCATCCCGTTGAATCCAAATTTTGCCATCAATTAGGTCAATATGAACCAGACAGCCATGAATGCGGCGATCGCCATCCCAACCTAGATCCATCCACAAATAGCGATCGCGGCTTCGATCAAACACCACTTCTGATTGAATGTTGGCATAAGAATAGGGTAGTGAGGCATATTCAGTGAGGATAGTTTCAATCACCTGGCGATAGTGGTCTAACTTGGTATAATCCATTGTTTAATAACCTCCTGTTTTGGATCAAAAGTAATCAGCTTTAAACGATGATTTCTCAGTAACAGTTTGCCAATAGGTTCTTCAAATAAATCATCAAAAATACTGTTAGGGACTGCAAGATATAGTATTCGTTCCGGCTCCAATTCAATCAAGATATCCTGATATAAAATATACTGACCTAACGCTTTTTCTAGATCATCAACATCCGATCTCCCGGTAAAACTTTTAATCTCAACTGCAATTTTGGATTCTGCTTTTTCAGCCGCCAACAACTGTTTAGCACCTAAATCAACATACAAATCTTTTTTACCAAACTTTAGAGTTAATGGGTCATGAGTAATTGTCCATTTGTCTTTAATCAAAGCATTTTTAACATTGTTGTGATAAAGGTCTCTAGCTGGCATACAGGTGTAGTTTTAGACTGATATTTCTATTTTAGGGAATCTCTGATTGTGCACCATCTTCGTTAAATACCATACGTAAGCGTAGCCCGTCGTAGACATCGTTACACTAGATTTATTAGGAAAAACAGGCTGTGTGATTCAGCAAAACAGAGTAGCAACCAGGAGGAATGCGATGAAAGCAGTGGTTATCCGTCGGTATGGCGGCGTTGAAGTGTTGCAGTATGAAGATGTGGAACAGCCGAAAATTGAGCCAACGCAGTTACTTGTAAAAGTTCGTGCTAGTAGCGTTAATCCCATTGATTGGAAAATTCGTCAGGGAATGTTGAGTCTGATTACTGGCATTAAATTTCCGAAGATTCTGGGGTTTGATGTGGCGGGAGAAGTTGTAGAGATTGGCTCTGGTGTCACGCGCTTTAAACCAGGAGATGCTATTTATGGCAGTACTAGCTTCCCTGGAGGAGGTTACGCAGAGTTTGCAGCCATCCCAGAAAACTTGGCGGTGCTTAAACCAACCAATTTAAACTATGAAGAAGCTGCTGCTGTGCCTTTAGCAGCACTCACGGCTCTACAAGCACTTCGAGATCAAGGAAATATTCAAACAGGACAAAATGTCTTAATTAATGGTGCTGCGGGCGGTGTAGGGATTTTTGCAGTGCAAATTGCTAAGGCTTTAGGCGCACAGGTGACGGGAGTTAGCAGTACCAAAAATTTGGATTTGGTGAAATCTTTGGGAGCAGACCGCGTAATTGATTATACGCAACAAGATTTTGCCAAAGATACAGCGCAGTATGACATTATCTTTGATGCAGTGGGTAAGCGATCGCTCTCACAAACCAAAAGAGTCCTTAAATCCAACGGAATTTATATCACCACATTACCCAGCCCCGAAGTCTTGTTAGAGAGTGTCTTAACAGCATTCCTCCCCGGTCAAAAAGCGAAATTTTTCTTTGAGAAACCTAACACTAAAGACTTGCTTTTTCTCAAAGAATTGATTGAAGCAGGTAAGATTCGTGTGGTGATTGATCGCACATATCCCTTGCAAGAACTAGCGGCGGCTCATAGTTATAGTGAAACTGGGCGTGTAGTGGGAAAAATTGCGATCGCGCAGTCCGTTTAGACATCGCGGTTTCTATTTGATTGCAGGACAATCAGCCAAAAGCAGCATAGGTGACTCAATTTTTGATTTTGGATAATAAAATTGTTCTCGCGTTTAAATTCGTTTGCTCTGGGACTTTTTTAAATTTTGGATTTTAGTCTATCAATCTAAAATCCAAAATTTAAAATCTAAAATTCGATGATTGGGGCTACTTAACTTCTATAAAAGATATTGAGTCATTTAAGTCAGCTCCAAGAGATTTATAATCCCCAGCACTAAACTCACGACATAAACCACCAGTTTCATTTTGGCAGACACGTACCACTTTACCAGACGGTACACTTAATGAGCTAATAGCGTCATTCCCTACAACATTTAAGTCCCCTTGGATCGCTTTGTATACTCCTGGACTTGTAGGAAATGACTGGGAAACTCCAGTCAAATTCAAATCTCTGTAGACCTTAACCTCTCCTCGCGGCATGTAGGAGAGCTTGTAGATAGTACCACTGTAGTCATCCGAAATTAACAAATTACCTTGCAGATCGACTGCCATATCCACCGGTCGACCCCAGACTTCTTCCGTTCTTGGAATTAGCCAACCGTTGACTAAATCTATCTCTTCCCCTAGAGTTTTTGTCGTACTGTTCCAGGGAAAGTAAGCTATTTTATAGCCCGTTTTCTTTTGCCGATTCCATGAACCATGCAGTCCCGCCACTACCCCACTTGAGTATAGGCTGGGAAAGTTGGTATTTTGTAAGAATGTTAGTCCCAAGGGAGCGGAATGGGCTTGAATACCCTTGCTAATTCTGTCCATTGCATTGCAATTAACACTCCCATTAGCATTGAACTGATAGTCGCGGTCAAACGGCATATTGTTGAGGCCGGTTGCCGTGTCAGGATTGGGGTTGCAGAATGGCCAACCGTAATTACCGCCATCTCGGACTTTCGTGAACTCCTCTGGTGGATGGTTGTCTACGTAAGAGCGGATAACCTTACCGTAATTGCCGGTACTATCGTTGAAGGGATAGCGGATCTCATCTCGATTATTAACGACTACCCAAAGGTCATTTGTGCCAGGTAAAAATGCTAATCCTTCGGCATTACGTAAACCTTGGGCAAAAAGCCGTTGATTGGTTCCATTAGCGTTGTATTGGTAAATCGCACCACGCTTTGGGGTACTAACAGTATCTTCCTTGCAAGCATTGCACGTAGAGGCGATCGACACATAAAGTTTGTGATTAGCATCAAGTGCAATATTTTTTAGCTCGTGACCATAAGAGCCTCTGAGTTCTGAGGTGCTGCTGTCTGGTAAGCCAGTTATAACGATTTGGCGATTTTTGGCGATTCTATCTCCAGAGTTGTAGATGAAGCGGTTAATTTGATGAGTCTCAGAGATATAAACGTAGGTGATGTTATCAATCTTATGAAACACAATGTCGTGTGGCCTGCGTAGACCCGTCACGAAGTCAGAAATAATTGGGTCTTTGCTGCCATTTTCTCGGACAATTAACACTTTACCCGTACTCGGCTGTGATACTAGAAGATCCCCATTAGGAGCAACTGCCATAAAGCGAGCTGCCTTGATTCGAGCATAAACAGAGACAGAGAAATTGGGCGGTACTTTCAAGTAACGATTAGTATTAAAGGGTGCAAAGGTCATTGTACTAGGCACTTTCACCTTAGTATCAACAGACGCAGGAGGCGGATTGCTTAACGCTGCGGTGGTAAGAACCTCTAAGGACATCAGACTCAGTAGCGATGTAGCTAGTATGCCTCCAAATATCTGTGTTAGTTTTAAAGCAAATGCAACCATCTTGAACTTCCCTCTAGCTTTGTAGTAATTTCTATTACACGTAAACTCTTGGCTAGCCGATTTTACCCGGAGTTTGCACAAAGTTAACTCAGAGGTACTGGTTTTTGAAAATACTTAAAATATCTTTATGTACTCTTATTTTTTTTTAACTTATCAAAAAATGGGTGAACCGAAAGTTACCAAGAAAAGCAGAGCGATCGCTCTTTTAAACCAAAAAATTTCTCACACTTAACAAAATTGTCATCACGCTATCTTCGCCTAAAACTATTATACAAAGAGTTTTAACAGCATTACTTCCAGGTCACAAAGCCAAGTTTGTGTTTGAAAAAACCAAGTCTTCAGCGTTAGTTTTTTCAAAAGTTTTAGTCCACTGTGGAGTTGAGCTATTAGCCAAAGAACTTGTTCTCTGATGAGATGTGGGGTTAAATGCGATCGCGCAATAATTTCTGCAATAACCCTGAAATCTGTAAACATTATTCAAACTAGTGGATATACTCGTAATCAAACTCTCAACAGAAACGAGTATTATGCTGGACTGGTTAGCTTATTGGGGTGTAACTCAGGCCGCCGGGTTTATTTTTAAACCCATTCTGGAAGATTTAGCCAAAGATGCTGCTAAAGATTGGGCTAAAGATTTCTTAAAAGGTATCCCTGGCAAGATTTTCCAGAAACTTAAGAAAGAAGACATAGAAATTGCTGCTGGTAAAGCGTTAAAAGAATTTTTGCAACTCATGCAGCAGCAGTTAAAGGTTCGTTGCAAACTTGCTGAAACTGAGATTAAAGAGTACACCAAAGATATCAAGAAGTTTATCAGCGATAAATCGGTTGCAGAAACTCTTGGTAAAGGTTTTGATATTAATTGTGAATCTTTAGACGCTAAAACCTTAGAAGATAGTTGGAACAGGCTGCAATTAAAACCTCTGCCATCTAAGTTTAACTGGCAATCACTTATAGAACAGTATTTTACAGAAGTCCAAGAACTTCTTTTAGATTCAAAAGAATTACACCATCTTCTAGAACTACAAAAGTTATCTGATATTGAAAGAAACACCCAAGAAATTGCTGGCGTTATTGTGGATTTTAATTTAGTTAAATATCAAGAAGGAATCCGCGAACGCTATGGTAATCTCAAGTTAGATAGCTTAGATACTAGCGGCTATGCCTATAACGAACTGAAATTATGGCGGATTTTTACTGCTCAAAATGTCCGGGAAACTCATCAAGTTTTACCACCAGTTCACGAACTGCCTAAAGAACATCTAAGACGGCTGCGAGAAAATGACCAAGTAGAAGTCGTTGAATTAGAAGAATTAGAACGCCACAAACGGGTTTATTTTGAACAGCCCATACGTTGTGTTTTAGATGTTGTCAATAAAAAGCAAGATTATAAAAGTATTGTGATTTTGGGCGATCCTGGTTCAGGTAAGTCTACATTGTTGCAATTTTTGGCTTTGAATTGGGCAGAGTCTCCACTGGATAATGTTATCTCATTACCAATTCCGTTGCTAATTGAATTACGCACTTATATGCGGCGACGAGAAGATAAAGAGTGCAATAATTTTCTAGAATTCTTTCATAAATGTAGTGGTGTAATTCATCATCTCAATCAGCTTGAACTAGATAAAAAATTAAAAGCTGGTAATGCCTTAGTGATGTTTGATGGTTTGGATGAGGTATTTGACGCTGGTAAGCGAGAGGATGTAATTACTGATATTCATTGCTTTACTAATGACTATCCTGATGTGCAGGTAATTGTCACTTCTCGGATTATTGGCTATAAACCGCAACGATTGCTTAATGCTGAGTTTAGCCACTTTATATTACAAGATTTAGACTTAGAACAAATTCAGGATTTTATCTACCGTTGGCATGAGTTAACTTTTACCGATGCTGTAGATAAAGTCAGAAAACGGGAACGGCTAAAAAGAGGAATTACAGCTTCCAAATCTATTGCAGAATTGGCGGGAAATCCTCTGCTGTTGACGATGATGGCGATTCTTAATCGGAATCAAGAGCTACCAAGAGATAGAGCTACACTTTACGATCAAGCATCGCGGGTACTGCTACATCAATGGGATGTGGAACGCGCTTTGACAGAAGATAAGAGGTTAGACCCCAAGACTGTTGATTATAAAGATAAACAAGCAATGCTGCGTCAGGTTGCTTATCTGATGCAAACTGGTGAGAAAGGTTTGGCAGGGAATTTGATTAATGAAAATGATTTAGTCAAAGTTCTGACTGATTATCTCAAAACCATAGAATTTGATAAACCCAGAGAAGCGGCGCGGGTGATGATTAATCAACTGCGAACTCGCAACTTTATGTTATGTTTCATGGGTGCGGATTATTATGCTTTTGTGCATAGGACATTTTTAGAATATTTCTGTGCTTGGGAGTTTGTCTGGCAGTTTAAAGAAACGCAAACGCTGACTATTGAGCAACTTAAAAATGAAGTTTTTGGTAAACACTGGCAAGATGAAAGTTGGCATGAAGTCTTGCTGCTAATTGCGGGAATGATTGAGCCAAGGTTTGTTGGCGAGATTCTTGAGTATTTAATGGAGAAAGATGGCGAAGGGGAAAAGTATGTCAATCTTTTTTTAGCGGCTAAATGTCTTGCAGAGGTGAGAAATAAAACATCAATATTTCATATTTCTACTAAATTGAACAAATATCTCAAAGATTTAACTAAGTATGATCTAAATTACTTTTATCAAGAAATGATAGACAAAGAAGAGGCAAAGCTAGTTCGTGAAATTCGCACTAAAGCGGTTTCAGCAGTTGCTACTACTTGGCAAGATGAAGCTGATACCTTACGTTGGCTTCTACAACGTGCTTCCTCAGATGAATCTTGGTTTGTGCGACGTAGAGCAGTACAAGAGTTTGCACATGGTTGGAAAGATTACCCAGATACCTTATACTGGCTCAAACAATGTGCTACCTCGAATATGAATTGGAGCACGCGAGATACAGCAGTAGAAGAATTAGCCCAGGGATGGAAAGATGACCCTGATACTTTAATTATTCTCAAACAATGTGCTACTTCAGATAATGACGAACTTATACGACAAACAGCAGTAAAAGAATTAGCCCAGGGATGGAAAGATGACCCTGATACTTTAATTATTCTCAAACAATGTGCTACTTCGGATAATGATAAAAATGTACGACAAACAGCAGTAAAAGAATTAGTCCAAGGATGGAAAGATGACCCTGATACTTTAATTATTCTCAAACAATGTACTACTTCAGACAATGACAAAAATATACGACAAACAGCAGTAGAAGAATTAGCCCAAGGATGGAAAGATGACCCTGATACTTTAATTATTCTCAAACAACGTGCTACTTCGGATAATGATAAAAATGTACGACAAACAGCAGTACGGCAATTAGCTCAGGGGTGGAAAGATGACCCTGATATTTTAATTATCCTCAAGCAATGTGCTATTTCAGATGAGAATCCAGATGCGCGACGAACAGCAATGCGACAATTAGCTCAGGAGTGGAAAGATGACCCTGATACTTTAATTATCCTCAAACAATGCGCTACTTCAGATGAGAATCCAGATGCGCGACAAACAGCAGTACGACAATTAGCTCAGGGATGGAAAGATGATCCTGACACTTTACCTTGGCTTAAATCTCTTATTCAGTCAGATGAACATCCAAATGTGCGAGAAGCCGGAGTCGAAGAGTTAGCCAAATTTTGGAAAGATGACCCTGACACTTTACCTTGGCTCAAATCTCTTACTAACGCTGATAATTGGACTATGCGAGGAGCAGTAATGATACAGCTAGTCAAAATTTGGAAAGATGATTCAGATACCCTAAATATCGTTAAATCTTTTGCTCAGTCAGATGAGCATTGGGCTGTGAGAGGAGAAGCAATTGAACACTTAGTCGAGGGTTGGAAAGACAACCCAGAAATATTACCCATTCTAAAACTTTGCGCTCAGTCAGATAAAAATTGGGGAGTGCGACAACAAGCTGTACATCATATAGCAAAAGGTTGGAAAGATAATTTTGATGTCTTAGATTGGCTTAAAACCTACGTTCAAAATGATTCCGATTCAGTAGCAGAACAAGTAACAGTAGAGGAGCTAGCTAGAGATTGGAAAAACCATCCAAAAACTTTACCTTGGCTTAAATCGCTTGTGCTATCTGATGATGACTGGTTTGTGAGACAAGGATTGATGCCAGAATTAGCCAAAAGGTGGAAATATGAACCTGGTATGTTTGAATTTTTCCGCGATCTTGCTATTCAAGATAACTTTGAGCGAGAGGCAGACTGGCAAGGTAATCCTCGTCAGACTTCACTTGAAGTAATTATTGAACATTATACTAATCATCCCCAGACTTTACCACTGTTGCGCGATCGCGCCAAGAATGACCCAGATGAGCAAGTGCGGGAATTTGCTCAGAAGAAGTTAAAGCAGTGGGAAGGGTAAATGTAAGCTGATTTACTATTCACAGTAAAAGTTTATTGCTGCTGGAACCACTCCCCAAAGTGTTATGGATTTCAAACTCTCGGATGCAGCCAAAGACCGTTTAGAGGATCTCGTTTACCGCGCAAAAACTGAAGGTCTTACAGGAAGTGACCAGCGAGAGTTAGATCATTTCCTCACGCTAGAGCATATTATGAGGTTGGCAAAAGCAAGAGCTACTCAGTATATTAACCCTAAATAAGTATTCAAAATCTCTCGTCCATATATTAATGCAGAACTGCGACGTTTAGTTAGCGATCGCGCCGCCCATATATGCGAGTATTGTTTATATCCAGAAGTAGACGGCTTAGGTTTTCAAGTTGACCATGTAATAAGTGTCAAACACAGTGGCTCAACAAAGTCTGAAATAGCTGATTAGCTGATTAACCAGGGTTTTACCCTCAATTGCTAATCGCTCTCCTGGATTTGGCGGCACTGTCATCGCTGCCAAGTATTAAATAACTCCGTTAATAGTTGAAAGTTAACTGTTGTCATCACACGCCGAAACGTCGAGTAGCAGGGAAACTTAGTAGTATCTTTGAGATTTAACAGTTCTATTAATCTTTGTCGATACGTAAGTGTAAAGTCTTCCAGTGGTCGATAGCCCCAATATCCGGTCATCGCTCCCAGCAGTGTCAGCAACAGCACCAACCATAATTCATGCCTCCCCCCTCGGATATGGCGATAATCACCGAATTTGTTGTAACTGCTCAATCAGATTCATCTTGTTTTCAACCGTGAATGCTTAAATACCCTTATCAGTATTTTGATTTTTCTACGGTTATATGAAACCACCCTGCATCGCAGCTTTTTAAGTGGAGGAACCAAAATTAAAGTCCCCTTTTTTAGGGGGGATTTAGGAGGATCTAAAACTATTTGATACAGAGAATAGGACTTTTCAAACATCCTCTAAAGGCTATGTTGATTTTTTTTAGCTTAATTAAGTAGCTAGGTGCAATTAAATATAAAACGCTCCAGTGTGTATTCACCTGGTTTGCTACGAGTTTTCATCCCATCCATCACAGCAATCGCTAAATCGTACTCATTATCAAACATCTGTCCGGCAATTTCATGACTTTTGAGTTGATGCCACTGGGTTTCAATCGGATTCATCTGGGAACAATAAAGAGGCAAAAAGAAAACGAATAGGCCTTGCTGTTGCCAACGTGTCCACTGTTGACGTACCAAAAGACTGGTATGAAGGGAGCCATTATCCTGCACGACCACGGTGAGACGACCTGTTTGCTCCAAGATTTGTGAGGCTTTATGTGCCATCCAATCCATCACTTTAATGTAGCTCTCGCCCTTGAATCCGCCTTGAGCCAGGGCATACTCAAACCGTTCGCCCGGTTGCCACAAGCCCAAAATGCTAATTCGGTTGCCATAGCGATTCGGGGTTTGCTCCATCCGTTTCTGCTCTCCAATGCGACTATAACTGTAGCTGACTGGACTCCAGAGGCAAAAAGAAAGCTTCATCGAGATACTTGAGTTCAATATACCCCTCCTGCGCGGCTAGCTTTAAGGTGTCCAAGTCTGCCTGCTTGAGTGCCTTTTTTACCGGGTCTTGTTTGCGACTATGGCTGTTTCTGGTTCGTTTCCAGCGATAGTTTTTTTTTAAGCAATCGTCTCAATCGGTCACTACTCAAATCCACTAAACGCTCTTGTTGCAGTTTCTGAGCTAATTGCACACTGTTATAAGTTCTGGGTTCTTGCTCCAAACACTCCGTCAGGTAATCTAGGTCTGGTGCTTGCCACTTTGGTTTGGCTCCCCGCCCTGAGGCTTCCCACAGTCCCCCTAATCCTCCTTCTTCCCATCGCCCTATCGTTGCTCTGACCGTATGAGCATGGCACTCGAACATCTTTGCAATCGCTGGTACATTCCATCCCTGAGCATTCAGGCGCAACATATGCGCTCGGTCACGGGTTCTTTGAGCAAGAGAGTGAGCCAGTCGCAGTTCCGTTAAGGTTCGGTCTTCCTCTGTGGTCAGAATGATGCGTAAAGGGGCAGGCATAACAACCTAATTTAGCATTTTTTCTATCTTATAATTAATTCCACCCACCTACTTAATACAGAAGTTAATTAGAGGTTTTAACTGAATTTGAAAGCATAATGCAAAACCGTTACTGTTGTTACATGCTAATCAACATTAATGTTTTTAAATAATTATCAGCGTCTATCTGCGGTTCATGGATATCCCAATCATAATTAATCCCATATCACAATTACCGCTAGAAGTAACAGAAAACCCTCAAGATTTACCTCTATCACCTCAAGGTGCAGAGGTAATTTTAGGTAACATTATTGAACCAGAAGAATTAGTTATACCTGTAGCACCCAATGCCACAACAATGTTTGGGCCTCGTGGTGCTTGCTTGTTATCAGAAACTGGCCCATTATGGGTATCAGATACAGGACATCATCGATTATTAGGATGGCAAAATTTACCTACAAGAGATAGTCAACCGGCTGATTGGGTAATTGGACAGCCTGACTTTTATCATGAAGGACAAAATGCTAAAACTACAGCAGGAAGAGCAACTTTAAGTGTACCAACAGGGATTTGTGCTTGCGGCAAAGGGTTAGCAGTAGCAGATGCTTGGAATCATCGGATTTTGATTTGGAAGAACTTACCAGAAGATAACAATGTTCCAGCAGATTTGGTGTTAGGACAAGTTAATTTTACTGATAATGAACCAAATCAAGGAAATCAAACA
The DNA here is from genome assembly GCF_034531155.1 of Nostoc sp. ChiVER01. NCBI lineage: Bacteria > Bacillati > Cyanobacteriota > Cyanophyceae > Nostocales > Nostocaceae > Nostoc > Nostoc sp. ChiVER01. The sequence goes on from NZ_JAVRBS010000031.1 coordinate 82,960, forward strand.
GCATCTGCTAGTACAATGCACTGGCCCTATGGTGTTTTCTATTATCAAAGACGCCTATTTATTGCTGATACTGGTAATCGAAGAGTATTAATTTGGCATCAATTACCAACAGAAAATGGCCAACCTGCTGATGTAGTTTTGGGACAACCAGATATGATATCTCGCAATGAAAACGGTGGTGCTTCTCCAACCGCAGCGAGTATGCGTTGGTGTCACGACATCACCTTTTGGGGAGAAAATTTGGTTGTCAGTGATGCAGGTAATCATCGAGTAATGATTTGGCAGGGGATACCAACAGAAAATAATACTCCTTGTGCAGTGGTTTTAGGACAAAAAAGCTTTGATTTTGTGGAAATGAATCAAGGAGTTTATTTACCAAGTGCCAGTAGTTTGAGTATGCCTTATGGTGTGGGTGTGGCTGGTGATTGGTTAGTAGTTGCAGATACCGCTAATTCTCGTTTGTTAGGATGGAGGAAGCCAGAATCAATTTTATCAGTGCAAGGTGCGGCGGCAGATGCCCTTGCAGGACAAATAAATTTTCAAAGTAAAGGTGAAAATCGTGATTTTGGGCTGCCAAAACGAGATAGCTTAAATTGGTGTTACGGGATAAAAATTTGTGGCAAAACAGCAATCATAGCTGATTCTGGAAATAACCGAATTTTGCTTTGGCAGTTTAATAATTCGTAATGGGCTACGCCCCGCTACGCCCCGCTACGCTAAAGTAATTCGTAATTTTGGAAAGTCAGATTTATATGGCGACTGAAGAAATTAGAGTTCGCGGTACTGTTCAAGGAGTAGGATTTCGCCCTACTGTATATCGTCTGGCTAAAGCCTGTGGTTTGCTTGGAGATGTTTGTAATGATGGGCAAGGTGTATTAATTAGGGTATCTGGTAGTGAGGAAGCATTAACAGAATTTGTTGCCAGATTGCAAACAGAATGTCCACCATTAGCAAAAATTAATCAGCTAACTAGAATTCCTTATGAAGGTAACTTTAACTTTAACAATTTTGTGATTTCTACTAGTGTCAGTAATGCCATTAAAACAGAAATTACCCCTGACGCAGCTACTTGTCCGCAATGTCAACAAGAAATATTTGACCCTTTTAGCCGCTTTTATCGCTATCCCTTTACTAACTGTACTCATTGCGGCCCCCGCCTGAGTATTATTCGTGCGATTCCTTATGACAGAACCAATACCAGTATGTCTGCGTTTGCTATATGTCCAGAATGTGCAAAAGAATACCACGATGTCGAAAATCGGCGTTTTCACGCCCAACCTGTAGCTTGTTATGCTTGCGGCCCTTCAGCTTGGTTAGAGCGCGCTGATAGTAAATCGGTTACTGCTTCCATGTTCTCCATGCTAGATGATGTTGATGCCGTTTGTACCTTGTTGCAAAAGGGTGAGATTATCGCAATTAAGGGCTTAGGTGGTATTCATCTGGCTTGCGATGCAACTCAGGAAACCGTTGTACAAAAACTGCGTCAGCGCAAAAAGCGCTATCATAAACCCTTTGCTTTAATGGCGCGAGATATTGAGATAATTGAACAATATTGTAGTGTCAACGCCAAAGAAAAAGAATTATTGACAAGTTCTGCTGCACCAATTGTTTTACTACAAGCAACAGGTAAAAAAGTAGCACCATCGATAGCATCGGGGCAAAATACCCTTGGTTTCATGCTACCTTATACGCCCTTACATCATTTAATTTTGCGGCGGATGAATCGCCCAATTGTTTTAACAAGTGGCAATCTTGCTGATGAGCCACAATGTATTGATAATGACGAAGCAAGAGAAAAATTACGGGCAATCGCTGATTATTTTCTCTTTCACAATCGAGAGATTATTAATGGGGTAGATGATTCTGTTGTGAGAGTTATCGGCGATAAAGTCCAAACAATTCGCCGTGCTAGAGGATATGCACCAGCACCAATTAGTTTACCATTAGGATTTCATAATATACCGCAAATTTTAGCAATGGGTAGTGAGTTAAAAAATACCTTTTGCCTGTTGCGTGAAGGAGAAGCGATTCTATCTCAACATTTAGGAGATTTAGAAAATGCTGCGGCTTTTAATGCTTATCAAGAGACTTTGAATTTATACTTAAATTTATTTGAACATAAACCAGAAGTAATTGCCATTGATAAACACCCTGAATATCTTTCCAGCAAACTTGGTAAAAAACTCACAGATACAAATCAAATTCCAATTCATCAAATCCAACATCATCACGCGCATATCGCCGCTTGTATGGCAGAAAATGGGATTCCTTTAGATTCGCCTCCGGTATTAGGCATTGCTTTAGATGGTTTAGGTTACGGTGATGATAATACATTTTGGGGTGGAGAATTTCTTTTAGCAGATTATCGGAAATTTCAGCGACTAGCAACATTTAAACCAGTAGCAATGATTGGTAGTGAACAAGCAATTTATCAGCCTTGGCGTAATACTTATGCCCACTTAGTAGCTACTAACCTTTGGGATGATTACCAACAACAGTATGCTGATTTAGAAATCGTAAAATTTCTGAAAAATAAGCCACTAAAGCTACTTAATCAACTTATAGAGAAAAAAATTAACTCTCCTTCAGCTTCTTCAGTGGGGCGGCTGTTCGACGCAGTAGCGGCAGCTATCGGTATTTATAGAGATGAATGTAGCTATGAAGGACAAGCTGCGATCGCAATGGAAGCTATAGTATATGTTAGTAGCTTAAATAATGATAAAGAAACGCTAATCTATCCTTTTAACTTTAGCTTTTCAGATAGTATTTACTGTATAGACCCGCGTCCAATGTGGCAAGCATTGCTCCATGACTTACAGCAGCAGATTCCACAACAAGTTATGGCTGCCAAATTTCACGAAGGTTTAGCGAATGCAATTGTGGAAATGGTTAAGCATCTTTCTCAAGAAAATCTGATTTCTCAGGTAGCCTTAACAGGAGGAGTATTCCAAAATTGTATATTGTTACAGCAAGTTACCAAACGATTAGAAAAATTGGGAATAAAAGTACTTACTCACAGCTTAGTTCCAGCTAACGACGGCGGCTTATCTTTAGGACAAGCAGTTATTGCAGCCGCACAATTAATACATAAGTATTAATATTTGAAAACTCAGAAATAATTTTCTCTGTGTTCTTTGCGCCTCTGTGTTTAGTTTATCTTCAAAATAAAAAAATGTGCTTAGGAATCCCCGGACAAATTATAGAAATTACCAATGTTAACCATAAACTAGCCTTAGTTAATATTGGTGGTGTGAAGCGCGAAGTAAATATTGCCTGCATCGTTGATGAACAACATCCACCCGAAGCTTGTATTGGTGATTGGGTATTAGTCCATGTTGGCTTTGCTATGAATCGAATTAACGAACAAGAAGCAGCAGAAACATTACAACTATTCCAAGAATTAGCAGCAGCGCAAGCAGGGATTAGTACTTAAATAATATTTTTTCTCACACATAAAAAGAGTTTCAAACATCTTTCTTTCTTTCTCTTCTTTCGCGTCCTTCTCTTTGAGACACTTCGTGAACGCGCCTTCTCTGCGAGACGCTGCGCGAACGCGGTTCGTTAAAAAAACTCCCTATCACAAAAGCGAAATTAACTGATATACTCCCTATGAAATATGTTAACGAATTCCGTGAACCGGAAAAAGCAGAAGCCTTACGCTGCGAAATCACAAAATTATGCCATCAGCTAGAAAAACCCATCAAAATCATGGAAGTATGCGGCGGACATACCCATTCCATATTTAAATACGGTATCGAAGAAATATTACCCCAAACCATCGAACTAATTCATGGGCCTGGTTGTCCAGTATGCGTTATGCCAAAAGGGAGATTAGATGATGCGATCGCAATCTCTCAAAATCATAACGTCATTTTTGCCACCTTTGGCGACGCAATGCGAGTTCCCGGTTCTAAAACCACTTTACTGCAAGCTAGGGCACAAGGTGCAGACATCCGTATGGTGTACTCTCCCCTAGACAGCCTGCAAATTGCCAGAGATAACCCCGACAAAGAAGTAGTTTTCTTTGCATTAGGCTTTGAAACCACAGCCCCCAGCACTGCCTTCACGATTCTGCAAGCAGCAGCCGAAGAAATTCATAACTTTAGTATGTTTTGCAATCACGTCCTCGTGATTCCTGCCCTCAAAGCACTGCTAGATAATCCAGACTTACAACTAGATGGATTTGTTGGCCCTGGCCATGTCAGCATGGTAATTGGCACTGACCCATATCAGTTTATTTCCCAACAATATAATAAGCCAATAGTCGTCTCAGGATTTGAACCCTTAGATATTCTCCAATCAATTTGGATGCTATTGCAACAGCTAGTAGAAAATCGTTGTGAAGTTGAAAATCAATATAACCGAATTGTCCAAAAAAGCGGAAACACAGTAGCTCTGCAAGCGATAAATAAAGTTTTTGCAGTGCGAGATAGTTTTGATTGGCGCGGCTTAGGTGACATTCCCTATTCAGGATTAAAAATTCAACCTGAATATGCCCAATTTGATGCCGAACTTAAATTTACCATTCCTAACCTCAAAGTAGCCGACCATAAAGCTTGTAAATGTGGAGAAATTCTCAAAGGAGTCTTAAAGCCTTGGGAGTGCAAAGTATTCGGTACAGCTTGCACACCAGAAACACCAATCGGTACTTGCATGGTATCTTCCGAAGGCGCTTGTGCAGCCTATTACAAATATGGACGACTCTCCACCATTGCCAAAAAAACAATCAACCAAAAACCAAAAATAACTCAAGTACCTCTCCCCGCCTGCGGCTTCTCCTCAGACTTTTAATACTCCGCCTACCTCTGCGCTTCCCTTTGCGTTCCTTTGCGTTTAAAAAAATTTTAATTATGAATATTTCTCCCACAAACCCAATCCAAAAAATAGAACAAGTCCACCGTCGCCCAGGAAAAGTGCAAGACACTCATATAACTCTCGCACATGGTAGCGGTGGTAAAGCCATGCGTGATTTAATAGACGAAATATTTGTCAGCAATTTTGAGAACCCCATTCTCTCACAACTAGAAGACCAAGCCAGCTTCAACCTAACCCCTCTCCTTCAACAAGGAGACAGACTCGCATTTACAACAGATTCATACGTTGTAGACCCGTTATTTTTCCCCGGAAGTGATATAGGAGAATTAGCTATAAACGGCACAGTTAATGATTTAGCTGTCAGTGGTGCTAAACCTTTATATCTAACTTGTAGCGTAATTTTAGAAGAAGGATTACCTGTAGAAACTTTACGCCGTGTCGCAGCCAGTATGAAAGTAGCCGCAGAAAAAGCGGGTATTCAAATTGTTACCGGTGACACAAAAGTTGTACATCGTGGTGCTGCCGATAAACTCTTTATTAATACTGCTGGTATTGGTATTATCCCGCAAGGAATTAGTATTTCTTCCTACAATATTAAACCTGGAGATGCAATAATAATTAATGGTGAAATAGGCAATCATGGGACAGCAATTTTAATTGCCCGTGGGGAATTAGCTTTAGATACTAATATTGAAAGTGATTGTCAGCCGTTACATAGTTTAGTAGAAAATATTCTCCATGTATGTCCCCAAGTTCATGCTATGCGAGATGCTACACGCGGTGGTTTAGCTACAGTATTAAATGAATTTGCTCTCAGTTCAAATGTGGGAATTCGTCTATACGAAGAATCTATTCCAGTGCGAGAAGAAGTCAACGGAGTTTGTGAAATTCTCGGTTTAGACCCATTGTATTTAGCTAATGAAGGTAAGTTAGTTGTAGTAGTTCCAAAAAAGAATGCTGAAAACGTTTTATCAGCTATGAAATTACACCCATCAGGCAAAGATGCTTGTATTATTGGCGAAGTTATTTCTTCACCCACGGGTATTGTATTGTTAAAAACAGTTTTTGGTGCTGAAAGGATTGTTGATATGTTGGTAGGCGACCAATTGCCACGAATTTGTTAATATTTAATAGATTTTATTGTATGCACGAACTTGGAATTACCAAAAATATTGTGGCAATTGTAGCTGAACACGCCAAAGGCGCAAAAGTGCAGCGAGTTTTATTAGAAATTGGTAAACTTTCAGCTATTATGCCCGACGCTATCCTGTTTTGTTTTGATATTTGCACCCAAGGCACAGTTTTAGAAGGGGCGACATTAGAAATTTTGGAAATTCCCGGCTTAGGGCGATGTCCCCAATGCGGTGCAGAATTTTTTTTAGATAAACCATTTGGTATCTGTAACTGTGGTAGCGGGCAATTAGATTTAATTACTGGTGAAGAATTGAAAATTAAAGAAATAGAAATAGAGGAATTATGTGTGTAACCTGCGGTTGTTCTGATGATGGCGAAGTCAAAATTACAAATTTAGAAACAGATAAAGCTGAACATAATCATACTCACACTTTACCAGATGGAACTGTCATCACTCATTCCCACAGCCATGACACGCATATAGAAGTGTCTCAAATTCATGCCAAAATACACAATACAACGATATCTTTAGAACAAGATATATTAGCAAAGAATAACCTGCTAGCCGCCCAAAATCGGGGATGGTTCAAAGGTCGAAATATTCTCGCCTTAAATTTAATGAGTTCTCCCGGTGCTGGTAAAACAACTCTTTTAACGCGCACCATTAATGATTTAAAACATCAATTATCTATTAGTGTCATTGAAGGCGACCAAGAAACTGCTAATGATGCCAGAAAAATTAAAGAAACTGGTTCTAAAGTCATCCAAATCAACACGGGAACAGGCTGTCATTTAGATGCATCAATGATAGACAGAAGTTTACAACAACTAAATCCGCCACTGAACTCAGTTGTGATGATTGAAAATGTCGGAAATTTAGTTTGTCCAGCTTTATTTGATTTAGGAGAACAGGCAAAAGTCGTGATTCTCTCAGTCACAGAGGGAGAAGATAAGCCGATAAAATACCCGCATATATTCCGTGCTAGTGATGTAATGATTCTCACTAAAATTGATTTACTGCCTTATGTAGATTTTGATGTGCAAAAGTGCATAGAATATGCTGTGCAGGTGAATCCCCAAATTCAAATTTTTCAGGTTTCCGCAACTACTGGTACTGGGTTAGATAGTTGGTATAAATGGATAACTGAAAAGGTGGTAGGATAATTTATGAAGCGATGCTTACGGTGGTCACTGAGCTTGCCGAAGTGCTGGCTACGCCTACGCAGCATACCCTACCATACATTCATGAGTGACTTGACAATAGAAAAATTACGCCCGGAAGTTAAAAATAATTTCCGGGTGTAGGTTTGTTGGCTTTAAATTATAAACTTATCAGACTAATTTCTCCAAAATTCTAGATAAGCTGGATATCCAAACTAACCGCGAAATTAGCAGGCTTATTCTCAAGAGTCGCAAATTGAGTTCCTTGGAATAACAATGCACCAGTCGCGTCATTGTAGCTGAAAGCACTAACGTCAGTAACACCAAATCCAATTTTAGAAATTTGAATCTTGTCACCTTCCACCCGACTGAAGTCCTTGATAACGTCAACTCCTTCAAGTTTAGAATTGAAGACAAATTGATCGGCGCCAGCACCACCAGCAAGAATATCATTGCCAACTCCGCCAACCAGAAGATCGTTGCCAGCACCACCACGCAGAACATCGGCGTATTGTGAACCAGTAAGTTCAAATCGTTCAATATTGCTGTAGCTGAGTAAAGTAGCGGTATTTACACGGCTGAAGATGGCATTTTGTCCATTAAATCCGACATCAACGCCAGCCCCATTGCTCAACTGGCTGTAATCTGCAACTAAAGTATCAGTGCCAGCGCCGCCATCTACAATACCATCTGTGTCAGCGATTCTGTCGTTGCCATCGCCACCGTTGAGCGTATCATAGCCAACACCACCAAAAAGCAGGTCATCACCAGCGCCACCATTAAGAATATCATTGCCAGCACCACCACGCAGGACATCGGCGTATTGTGTACCTGTAATTTCAAATCGCTCAATATTGCTGTAGTTGAGTACAGGATTTCCAGTCAAGCGGCTGAAGATGGCATTTTGTCCAGCAAATCCGACATCAACACCAGCTCCATTATTCAACTGGCTGTAATCTGCAACTAAAGTATCAGTGCCAGCACCACCATCGACAATACCATCTGTGTCAGCGATTCTGTCGTTGCCATCGCCACCGTTGAGCGTATCATAGCCAACACCACCAAAAAGCAGGTCATCACCAGCGCCACCATTAAGAATATCATTGCCAGCACCACCACGCAGGACATCAGCGTATTGTGAACCAGTAAGTTCAAATCGTTCAATATTGCTGTAGCTGAGTAAAGTAGCGGTATTTACACGGCTGAAGATGGCATTCTGTCCATTAAATCCGACATCAACGCCAGCTCCATTATTCAACTGGCTGTAATCTGCAACTAAAGTATCAGTGCCAGCGCCGCCATCAACAATACCATCTGTGTCAGATATTCTGTCGTTGCCATCGCCACCGTTGAGCGTATCATAGCCAGCACCACCAAAAA